>NZ_LRPD01000014.1:0-86095 GCF_001605865.1 Acinetobacter sp. NRRL B-65365
ATTTACTTTAGATGATGATGAAATACTTAGCTTTAACGAAGACATACCATTAATGTATTTGCAAAAATTCCATTATGATATCCCTGTTAGAGCAGAATTTATAAAGCTAAATGATGATGACTACGGGACCTATTATTTTAATACATATTTAATCAAGAATAATGTATTAACGATAAAAGATGATCTTTTGAGATTTATAAATTATCTAAGCAACCAAAGTAAGTCTGAAATTGCGTTTTTATTTTTGAATAAAACTATAATACCAGACATAAATACAGCTATCGATAGAGTCATTGATAGCTATGAATTAATCTAAAACAAAAATTATTATCAACTCTACTCTAAGCTACATTTCAGTTAATTTCAGTTTTGGAACAATTCAAATATAGCTCATTGAACTTGACGCAAACTATTTCTATTCGCAATGTGTATTAGAGAATAATTATGCGTCAAGTCAATCCAATACTTTTGAACCAGCTGCGAGCTGACTATCTTGCCATTCAACAGTTAGGTTCGCCAATCTTGTCATGTCAAGGTATGTTGGTTCCGCGTGGCATGGAAGATTATCGATTTCTAATCAAAGCTTGTCCGCGTCCAATCGTCAGCAATGAGGACCCCGCAGAGGTTCAATATCCTGGCGGGTTTACTGGCATCGTCGCAGGGCCACCAAAAACCCATTACACAGGTAATTTACAGCTTTTAGTAACAGAAGCTGGTCATGATCAGTTATTTGCAGATTTCATTGTTGCAAGTAAAGGTATGATTGACTGTGATTACTATGATGGACATGTCAAAAGTTTTACGCGTTCTTATGCACTGGAAAACTGTGCAATTCGCTTCGAAATGGCAGAGTTTGATACGGACAGCCGTTCTCAAGTAATGACAGTGTCTTGTCCAATCGATTTTAATTTCTTTGGTAATTTTGCGACCATTGGCGGCAATGGGACAGTTTTACCAGGTCAACGAAATATTGAAGGTGTTCAAGGATTAGTAAACCGAGTCCAGAACGTTGTTAGTGCGGCTCAATCTGCTACTTCATTAGCAAATTCCGCTGTAAATGTAGCACGTCAAATTGGTTCATTATTCGGGTAATTGGTATGCAGCTATTACCAGATGATGGAACACAAAACCCAAGAGTAGTTGCTGGTTCAATCAATGAGCTGGCAACGATTTTTTATCAAAAATTGCAGATGAAAGGCTATTCTTTACTGCAAGATGATGTTTTGAAGGCCCTAATCGAAGAAACTAAGCGGTACGCTGGTTTGGCGACATTAACATGTCAACGTGGTTCACAGTCCATTATCATTATCAATGATAATTTACGGCTTGAAGCCTTTGAGTGGGTCATCATTGAACCATGCTTAAATGCCAATTGTGATTTGATTCAAGCACAGCTTGTAGAAGCATCTCGAAGCATGGGCGGTGATGGTTTTGGTATGACGGTAAGCGAAGCCGAGCAAAACTATAAAGAAGCCAAAGAGCTTATGCCTAAAAATGCGTTTGTTGCGCCTCCTTTCAGCTTCAAAACATTGGGAGAGCGTGAGTGAGAATAGCGATAATTTCATCAAATAAGGTAATTTCTGCATCAGAATTAATAATTGCCACTTTAAGAACTGATTTAGTGCCTGTACCTGTAAGCATTGAATTTGCAGTGAAACACACAAAGGAACTTGAAGAACAATTAATAGATGGTGCAGAAATTTTAGTAAATGATTTCCCTTATTCGTTTGAAATTGTTTATTCAAATCCGGTTAAGTCCCAAAGCATAAAAGATAATGCCCGTATCGGTGGAATATCCTGTATTGCTGTATTCAAGGGTTGTAAAAAGATTTTAGAAAATGCCAAAAAAGCCGTAATTCTAGATCAAACTTCCTTTAATTCAGCTTATAGGGCATGTGGTGCTTCAAATATCCGATTGGGTGACGATATTCCGTTACCCGAGTTCATTTGTCTAAACGGGAGTCTTATTTCAAAACGGTTAGCACTTTACTTGCAACAAGAAGCGGCTGTGTTTTGTTATAGAGACAATAAAATCTGTGTACTTAAACTTGATGCCATTTTTAAGCAGGCACCAGTATTTAAATTAGATCCTAGTGAAGTGCAATGGTTCAATAGTGAGCAAATCGAGAAGCACCAGAAATCATCGTATGTGTCTGTAGATCAAGATGGTTCTACATTTATTGGAGCTGATACGACTACTCAAGGGCAATCAGTCATTCAGAAAGCTGGGCTCGATGCACGACAATTGAAGAATCTTGAAAAGGTTTTGTTACCACGTGGCGTTATTTTCCGTTCCTTGAGTCTGGAACTGAAAGCCGGTGATGTAGTTGAAATTGGTAAAAAGAACTATGTAATTCTTACTGCTGCACATCAAGAAGAAACGGGTGCAATCGGAGGGAATGTTGGTTCAATGACAAAATTATGGTTGGCAAGTTTATGAATACGACAAAAATTCTTGGTGAAGCGATTGGCATCCAAAGCCAAGGCACCATAGACAAGACTGAAACACAAACGAATGTCGGACTAACTGGCGCCGTGATTGTTGGTCAGTTTTTGCGTGGGCGTCTTGATCAGCCTATGGCAATTCATCAGGGCAACATCCGTGGTCAACTTGGATATGACCCGCAGAACCCTTTTTACAATGCAGTTCAAGATTGTTTGGATACAGGGGTGCCAAGTGTGCAAGTACTTAGGGTTGGCAATACAAATAGCTCTAATATTTGCTCACAAGTCGATCACTATGTTTATAGGATTTATGATTTGGGTGGGATAGGGCAATTACCACTTGCGGAATACAACTCATTTGTTAGTTCAATTAAGATTACAGAACCCAATGGTGTGTTGATACCAGCAAATCAATATAACGTTTACCTTAATGAATCACAGATAGCACGGCTAGAATTTAATGATGGTGCATTACCAGATTTGGGCTTCATATTTTGTTCTAATAGACCAGTTTCTGTCCTTCCGACACCAATGTAACCCATAGGATTAGCAAATGTTTTATGGATTTCAAAAAGCGAAGATCCTTAGTTATGATGGGGATAGTCGAACAGCTAAAATTCATATACCTGGACTAACGGATGGTTCAGCGGAAGGCTTAACAGCAACATTTGCTTATCCCGTGGGTGATAGTGATAAAGATACAGAACGAGAAATTCTGGAAAATGAAGATGTTTATATTTTCTTTGAAAATAATGAACAATCTCGTCCCGTTATTGCATTTTACAGTAGCCATGGTACAGGTGCGGTAGTTGATACACGGCGAATCCGTCAAGAAAATATTGAGCTATTGGCCCGATCAACAGTAAAAGTTGAAGCACCTGAATTTAGAGTTAAAGCTAAGTTCATTCTAGAAGGTGATTTTGAGCACAAAGGCAATCAAAAAACTATAGGTACAATTTCAGCGACAGAAGATGTTGTAGCTGCTGGCGTTTCAGGTAAGTCGCATCCTCATAGCGGTGTAAGAACCGGCACAGATGAAAGTGGTCCGCCAGTACCTTCTGGAACTTGATTCTTTTTTACAATCGGGGGCAAGCCAAAATTGAGTTAATTTTTATGGTTTGACTTAGTTATGGCTGCTTCAGATATTTTAAATCTTTTGTTGGGACAATCTGCAAATAGTACGGTCCCTACAGAAGTTGTAAATGCGAACCAAGAAGCAATGGCGCAGATGTATGATGCAGTTGCGCCATTCTCGCTAGGTACAAGTACAACAACAGAAAATAGAAAACGTACTAGAAAAGAAATCCTCACCAAATGGGAACAAATGTTGAAATTTGCCCCTATTGCAGAGGGTATAGGCATTCATGTAATGGCTGCTTTAGGTGGTGATACGCATAGCGGGCAACAAATTTTTATTACTCCAGCTGAGCGATTACGTGGTGAATTAAGTGTCACTGAAAAAGAACAATTACAAAAACTAGAAGCACGAATTAAGCCAATTGAATCCATTGTAAATAAGTACATCACAAAGCTTTGCTCTGAAGGTATTTCCTTTGGGGATTCTTATGCCCGTGTTTATGGTAAAAAGGGAAAGGGTGTTACTGATCTTTTAAGTAATGAATATACCTATCCACCCAATATTCAGGCATATGAACAAGGCAGCAAAACAGTTGCTTATTTCGCCCTGAATCCAAAAAACTGGTCGAAGGTCATCACAAAGCTGAATGCGCGCCAAATGGTGCGTATGAAGTTGCCTAGAATTCAAAACGTACCCCAATACGATCCCGTTGAAGCTGGCTTAATCTCACAGCTTCTCGAAGGTGATGATCCAGAAGAATTACCAATCTTTCCAGCACAAGTTGGTGGTTCATTCCTATATGCAATTGAAAAAACTTATGACGATGTAATCCTTGCATTAACAACAATGAACAGCCAGCAAGTCGCTGATGCCGTTAATCAAATGTTCTTGACGCTGAATATGGCTGGAATGCCACCAGCGCAGCGTGAGGCTTACATCCGTGGTCTAGAGGGGATGCTCAAAGATCATGAGAAGTTTGTTAAGGGTGCTATGGAGGGTGGCGAAGGAATCTGGAATACGAAATATCATGTTTTACCAACATGGGACGAAAAACAGATTTTAAATCCGGTTGGCGATATTAAAGGCCAGCGTACCGCGCCTGTGAATATCGAAACTTTCATGATTAACGTTCGATTATTGATGGGGGGCATCGGCCTTGATCCATCAATGGTTGGGTGGGCTGACATGTTATCAGGTGGTATTGGAGATGGGGCAGCATTCCATACTTCGAGTCAGATTATGCGCCGCTCAATGTATATTCGACAATCAGCGGTTCAATTAGTCAACAATATCATGCATATCGATTGGGGGTTCTGTTATAACGAGCAATTTGATGCAGGTGAACTTGATTTTCCGTGGCAAGTAGAATTCTCAAGTACTCAATCTGCTGCTGTGACAGAAGAAAATACAAATAAACAAACTCAGATGAATACTTCACTGCTTAAGATTCAAGTCATTAATTCACTTAAAGAATCATATTTAAGCGAAGAAACCATGCAGTATATTTTAGAAAAAGATGCAGGCTTTAATTATGATGATGCATGTCGTGTAGCTGCGGATATTGCTAAGTCAAGACCTGAACCAGGTGGAGAAGAATAATGACTTTACGCTTAAACATTTCTAAATTTCGTAATGTGAGCGGCGTTTGGTCTGGTATGCCTATTGCAGAAGCCAAAATCTATTATGACCGCATTTATAGCTTGGGAAATCTATCAGCATTACATTATGGTGTCTGGTTAGAGCCATATGATGAAAATGGAAAAATCGCTCAAGAAACTATTGAATTATTTAATACTTATGACTTAACGCACCAAGAAGCAGGTGATTTTAATGCTTTTGAAAATGGTCAACAGGGGTTCGAAGCTAGCACCATAATTGAGAGTATTCCGTTAATGGACAATTCTCGCTTGCCATGGCTGTGTCAGAGTATTGATTTGTCCGTGTTAGATGCCCAGACGGATAGTGCAAACGTTGGGGCATTTCAATTGAACTACATCACAGGGAATGCTTCTGGTGAAATCTCTATTCCTTTTATTGAGACTAGAAATGCATCAATCTTAAATAGTGCTTTAGCAATTAAAGGGATTATGTTTCCAGATGGGGAAAATGGGGGGACGCAGGCTTTACCAGCTGATTATCTTATGAAGATGACAATCTATATTTATGATCGGCATAGTTTTTCATCCAGAGTTTTTGAAGTACAACATTTGGTAGCTTTACAGGCGGGAAGTATTCCACTTGATGCGACTAACAGGAATGGTGTCGGGGTGGTTACTCTTAATTTTATAAAGATGTTCCCGATGCTGAAATGAATGGAACTATATGGATCTTATCTAAATTTTTACTGTAAAAATTGCCTTAATCACAAGAAATATTGAGGCATTTTTCAATGCGTAATATCGACATTTTTAAACCACTCTATGGACCTCATACAAGCCGGACTATTAACGGTTTTGATTCAGCAGTGAATAGTGGCCCTTGTTCAATTGGCTTGATCAATGGTCAATTTCGTCAGTTGAATGCAATTGTCACAGAATCTGCCACAGATGAGGACAAATGGCGCATTGTTAACCTATCTGGATCAATCAACAATGTTGCAGCATTTGACTCAATTGCTGTGCTTGGCGCGGTGAGTAATGACCATGCCAGTGCTTTAGCACAAATGCAATTTGGACGCATGTTTGATGCAATAGAAGAAGATGTTATTGAGTCAAATACACAAGGTTTAATCCGCCATTTGTCTACAGCTCATTTTCATAAACATAAAAAATTAATTCAACGACCACATTTAGCCGCGTTGCAGGATATCCCATGCGCGGTAATACCAGATTGGGATGGTATCGAACTCAAAACTCATGAAGGCCAAACTGCCAACTTGTTATTAGATATGCAACTCCATGATGATAATGGTGGTCTTCTAACAAGCTTTGACGGCTTACCTCAATTACTCGAGTCTATTGGTGCCGAATATGCCGATTTTGATTCGATTATTGTCGAGTATCAATACTTAGATAAATTGATGAACATGCTTCACAAGGCTATGCAGACCGCATCAAAAGGCGGTGTGAAGGTTACAAAGGTTGAGCAGAGTGAAAAACCATTCAGACATAAAAAAGTACTGAATGTGGCTGTTTCATACGACTTTGAAGATGGTCAGACAATTACGATCTTATTTCATAATCCAGATCGTGATGCTAAGCGCATTGGGCCACAAGATACCCTATTATCTTGGAAAATTTTAATGAATAACCGTGATGTGACCGGCGTTATTCAACCTAATCAAGGTGAAGGTATTGCATTGCCGGTATTGGCAGGTCGTATCGTGAAATTGGTAAATCAAAATAGTGCGCGTTTTAAACGGACTCAAACTAAGAAAGCGGAAAATGCTAAGACATTGGCAGATACAGAGCAGCGTATTCTTGATAAACAAAACCAGAAAACGGCTTTGGCCGCTGAAATTGAAGGCTTATTGAGTAAGATTGATTCACTTAAAAACCAAAGCACCCAAGAAACGAATGATGCCAACGTGGAAGATACTGCTGCTCAAGCAACACAGATGGCAAATCTTAAATCAGTGACCAAAGCCGAAGGCAAAGGTGTCTATGATGCATTAAGCATTCGACATAGATGGCTTACGGGTGGTACCACTGAAGAATTCTTCAACCAGAACTATCCTGAAGGTATCAGTGAGGCTTTAGTTGATGCCAAAGCATTACTTGAGCGGCCATTTAGTAAAGTTGCTACAGCCAATGGACTGAAAGAATCCATTGAGCGGATGATCCAAACAGTAGAGCAAACAATTGCCCGTTGGCAGAAAGGTCTAGAAGAAAATACCGTTAAAACAAAAGTCTATCCTCCTATTGAGGATCATGGTAATGGTTTCTATAAAGCCTTCAAGAACGATAAGAAAATTGATGATTGGACTGCTCATATCAACCCGAATGGTGAATGGGAAGTATCAGCAAACAATGCTCAATCTCGGGCTTGGAATAGAGGCTATGGAATGCCACGTTTCTTTAAAACTCTGGACGAAATGATTGCAAAGTACCCAGCCTTTGGAGCATTACCAGCATTGTTAAAAGCAAAAGAAATCGAGCCAGAAAATGGTGCAAATAATGATGATGCTGACTATTTGAGTAAAGTCATCAAGGGTGAAGTGGACTTTTCTAATGCACCGGAAGTTGAGGCCCATCTGGAAGAAATCGGGAACCGGTTAGCTCCAGAGATTAATGATTTATTTGAGCAAGCTGTCAGTGCCTACTCTGTATATCAAGTTAATCAAGCTGCAACTGTAAACTAAGGAATTGCTTAAAATGAATGCATTAGAAAAATTGAAGCTCACAAAAGAGTTGCGTGGCCTGATTGAGTCAATTCCCGAAAAAAAGGGAATGGAGAAACTTCAAAGCACCAAGCGATTACGTGAACTGATCGAGTTGCTTGGTGGAAAATCCAATGACGCTGTGAATAAGTTGTTTCAGTCTATCATTGACGGTGATGTCAAAGTTTCTGTTGAGCTACTACAAAATGTTCGTAGTGAAGCCGAGAAAAACTTAGATGATCCACTATTACTTGAAGCAGTAAATGTTTTGATATCTCAAGTTAATGAGATAGTTGGAACTGAACAAGCCTAGACAAGCAAATAGCTTTCAAAATAGTCCTTAAATGGGCTATTTTTTTTGAGTTTTATAAATGAACAAGATCGATAATATTTCTAATGATTCTGATGCATTAACCGCAATTGATGCAATGATTTCAAAATTGGGCAAACAAGTTATTACTGAATGGGATGGTGAAAAGGCCAGTAAAACGTACCAAGAATATCTATCAAATTTAGATCAATATGACGGCAAACTTTTAAGTGCATCGAAGGCTTATTTCAATGATCACCTCAATGGGAAGGTCGTTCAAACTAAAATAGGTTTGGTCCGTATTAATTCAAGATCCCGAGGAAAAGTGCATGACCGTATGCGGGATGTGAAATATCTTGCAATTCCATATATTCCTGATGTTTTAATGACGGGTGAAGTTGGTGATTTAGTACCTTTGAACAAAGATCGTGAAGATAGCGCCGTTGGTTATTATCATTTTACTAAGGGCATAAATCTTAAAGATTTCACCTTAAACATAACTTTGAAAGTCGCTTTAGATGCTGATGGCAATTTATTGTATTTCTTAGGGGCTGCAAAAGAAAAAGCCAACTTACGGTCTATCTCTCATGCTCAAGGCACCACAGACTCTAAAGCTGGCTTTGATTCTATTGAATCATACGAAGATGATGAAATCAATATAATCGTACAAGTTTTAGACAAAGAAGGTAATGCACTAACCGAAGAAGAAGCTGAAGCATTACTTTGGGGGGATAACCAAAAGGTTGGACCTAAGATCGTTAAAGGAAGAACCAACAATGTGAAAACGGCGAAGGGAACCAAGGTTTCTACCATTTTTGCAGTCGTCGAGTCTGACCAGGTGATAGTTTCACATACTGCCAGTGGAAGCGAAAACCCGAATTATCCGCAAGAACTACAACCGCGGGACCGCAGCCGTGATGCATCACAGGCGTGGGTTCAGAAAACTTCAAATACACTAGATCCTGAAAGTTTGGGCCGTTCTGGTCGAGCTGATACTGGAGCACCCATTATTGGGGATGATTTAGTGGTTGAATCTGGAAATGGCCGCACCATGGCAATACAGCTTGCTTATGAGCGTGGAAGTGCCGACGAATATAAGCAATGGTTGATTGATGAGGCAGAGTATTTTGGATTTAGTTTTGAGCAACTAGAAAGCTTTAAACAACCTATTCTGGTCCGTATAAGAACATCGGAAGTTGATCGTGCACAATTCACTGTAGAGGCGAATCAAGATGACAAATTATCTTTTACTGCAACTGAAAGGGCAAAATCAGACGCCAAACGATTAGATGAGAATTTAATATCTCTTTTTGCGCCTGGTGACGATGGTGATCTTTTAACGGTCGGTAATCAAAAGTTTGTTCAATCCTTTCTTAAATCCATCGGCGAAACGGAAGCGGCTCAATATATCAGTACCGATGGAAAACCTACACAGGCCCTTGTAACGCGCATTAAAGCAGCAATATTTAGCAAGGCTTATAATGATGACCGCTTACTTGAAATGATGGCAGATCAATCAAAGCCGGATCTGCAAAACATGCTTAATGCGCTTAGTGTTGCGGCACCAAAATTTATTGAGGCACAAGCTGCCAGCCGTGGAAATGTCCAAGAAGTATCAAGTGCGATTGTTGATAGTATTGAACAGTCCCTTGATAAGCGTGTTGCAAATGCCATTATCGATGCTGCAAATACAATCATGGCCGCTAAGAGCAATGACCAGGATATTGTGGAGTTTGTAAAACAGCAGGGACTGTTTGGGGATTTGGGCGAAGGTGTTGCAGAACTTGCAGTCTTTCTCGCTAAAAATAGCCGAAGTGCAAAGAAAATGAGCTTACTATTTAAGGCCATGGCTCAATTTGCAGAAAAAAAGGCAATCGATGGGCAAAACATGGGGCTATTTGGAGAACCTGAACCTGTAAGCATTAAAGATGCGATTAATTATGCCGTCACCATCATTGAAGAAAACTATGGTGAAAACACCAATTTAAGTATGTTTGATTCAATTTGGAATGATCAGGGTTGGTTTGATCATCTCTTTGAGGGAAAGAACCTTTTTACTGAATATGATTACAAGGCCCATGAAGCAGCGACTTCACCGCTGAATGAATTAGAGTTGCCATCTAATGAACAAAAACTTTCGGGGGAATATCAGAAAGGGCATTTATCAATTGGGGATTTACAAATCGCTATTGAGAATCCAGCGGGTTCAATTCGATCTGGAGTTGATCCTGAAGGCAATGCTTGGGAAATCAAACTAAATCATCATTATGGCTATATCGAAAATACTACTGGTGCCGATGGTGATGAGATTGATGTGTTTGTTAAAAATCATCTGAGCCATGTACCAGAGTTCGCTTATATCATCAGCCAATTAAATTTGGATGGTACTTTTGATGAACAGAAAGTGGTTATAGGGGCAGAAACAGAAGATGAAGCCAAGACAATCTATATGTCCAATTACTCTGAGGGCTGGCAGGGTTTCGGCTCAATCAAAAAGATTTCTATGAATGATTTACTCACTAAGATTCAACATACATGGTCTGAGTTTGATTCATGGGTAATGGATGGAAATTATGAGCACATTCCAGTCGATAAAATCAGTATTGAAAATGCCCCTAAAATTCATGAAAGCAAAATTAGCAAAGAGGACCCTATTGTCGTAATAGAAAAGCATGGGAAATACTTTCTTATTGCTGGAATTGATCGTCTTGCATTTGCTAAAAGTCGAAGCGAAAAATTCATTCCAGCAATCATTTTTGATGATAAAGATGTAAAAACTTCTATCATTCAAAAGGCAATAAGACAGGCAGGCTCAACCGTGGACCCCGTAGCATTGGCGGCACTTATTGTCGATGAGTTGGATAAAAGCCTGATGAAGGGGTTTGATGATATTTCAGTTAATTTTATAGATGTGCTTTATAAGTCACCTGCATAGTATTAATTGATTTATACCTTTAAACTTGGTTTTAAAGGTATAAATCAATATTATTTATAATTGATTTTTAATAACTTAATCAATATTCTGTTTAGATTTTACACTACTAAAGTTTTTCCAATGAAAACCACGCCAGTAAGCTCTATTTGTGCTGATTGTATTGAACACCATGATGAATGGTTATATGAGTATATAAATATTAAACAGAAAAAATACCAATGTTCTTTATGTGAAGAAAAATCAAAGTTAGGCATTGATGCTCAAGACCTTGCTAAGTTACTTCGGGATTGTTTAGAAAAAAATTATGAATCAGTAAATGGAGAAAACAGTTACGATATCTTTTCCGAGCAAGAGGTTTTTATACAACCTGGAGAAAATTTAGAATGCATAATCAATAGAATAATGGGTTTTGACCTGCCGTTTAGTAAAGAAATTTCAGAAATTTTATGCAAAGAAGATTCAGAAATTGATACACGTGATGGTAGTACTCCATTTTTTGAAGAATATAGTTATTACATAAAACGTGATATAGATTGCAATGAACTGGACTATAGATGGGAACTGTTAAAAACAGAATTAAAAAGCGAAAGAAGGTTTTTTAGTGAAAGTGCAAGGTTACTTTTTAATGATTTGTTTTCAGATTTGGATGACCTTCTAGCAACAAATTACATTGATGACGCTCCTCGTTTTCAGAATCTAAGAGTTGAGAAGGTTATAACTGAATTAGACTGTAATTCACTAATATATAGAGCACGAAGAGCTGATTCTTTAGATGGCTGTGAGAAGTTTATAAGTGATTCAATTAGAGAGTTATCTCCACCTCCAACTGAGTTTGCTTTACAAGGGCGGATGAATCCTAAAGGAGTATCCATTTTTTATGGTGCATTTGAAGTTGAAACATGTATTGCTGAAGTACGCTCATCGATTGGAAGTAGCATAGCTATGGGGGAGTTTAAACCCAGTAAAACATTAAAAATACTCAATTTTATAAATTTAGAACGATCTTATCAACTTCTTAGCTATCTTCACCCTAATTATAGAGAGTTGGCTTCAAGACAGATGTTTTTGCACAAACTACATAAGCAAATCAGTACACCAATTTTACCTGGTCATGAGGATGAATATCTAATTACACAGGTTTTAGCAGAATATCTAGCTTATGTTAGCACTTATTCTTTTGATGGGATTATATTTGGATCAACACAATGTAAAGGCGGTACCAATATCGTTATTTTTCCAAAAAAAGAACGTGAAAATTCTGTACCCGTAGACTTCTACGATGAGAAAGATCATGTCAAGAATAACAAGTATTTAACTCGTTTTGGATTAACATTCGTAGATGGCAGTGTGAAAATTTATAACATTGATGCAGTTCAATATAGCTACACTGAAAACGAGTATAAAAATGTGAATGATAAAATCCACTTTATAGATAGTTCAGATGAAAACTTTCCAGCAGAATTTATCTTATAAATTGACTGGAACGTTATAAAAAACATACACTTTTTAACCCTTAACATGGCTTTAAGAAAAATCCTATGTTGAGGGTTGTATGTCCATATTTGAAAATAACTTTTCTTTAAAACCTGAAAATGTTCTTAGCTCTCTCGATAAATTAATTGATGCTCTAAAAAGCATTAATGAAATTACTCAATACTTCAAAACTATCTTATCTGGTGAAATTGCGGTTGATCGTGATGAAGTCGTGAAAATCATAAACTATGCTGAACTCGATCCAGATAATGAGCTTCTAAAACAAGTCGCTGACTTTTTGCTTAATGATTCAATTCAGAAGCTTGATCTCAATTTGCGCGATTTTATTGTTCAAGAAACACCAATAGGCGTTTTGGAAAAAATTAGAGCGGCACAAGTTTATTATCTTTGTGAAGAAGAATTATTTGAATATATAACTAAAAAGGGCAAACCCTTACTTGTATTAGCACTTCAAAATGTACCTATCAAAACAGCAAAAGAGCATGATCCTTATGCCTTTATCTATAATGGTCATGTCCTAGTACGTGCAAAACATCTTCCTGATTTACCAGATACGTTATTAACCGATTCCCAAATATTAGTAAAAGAGGCTTTGTCGAATGTTACAGATACCGATTCAGATTTGGCACAACTTAGCGAACTACGTCGCGGATCAGGAAGATCAACAATTCCTAAGTCTCAACCAGATGGAAATGGAGCAGAGATTGGAGGGACAGGCTCAACTTCTAATGAAGCAGGGCTATTCCGAAACAGTGATATTGGCCTATCAGAAAGCAATGATGCAAGTCTATTTGGCGCAAGAAATAGAGGAGATGAATCTGGAAGCGGGAGAGGTGCAGCCAGTTCTACAGGGGATGACAGCAGCGGAAGCGGTTCAGATACTATCCAAAGATCATCTATTAGAACAAAGCGAGATAGATCAATTGTACATTCTGCTAAGTCAGCTAGAGCTGAATTAGATGCAAAGGCACAATTACAAGCTTCAGCTGAGGGAACAGCAACAGAATGGTGTGATACTCAAAATATTAGTGAGTCTCTACCATATCTATTGCCAGAACAATGTGATGATGTCTTTATAGCTGAAAAGCGTTTAATACAAGATGATGCCAATGGCGTGTTATTTACAAACGGCACAGGGACAGGCAAAACTTTTACAGGGCTTGGGGTTGTTAAGCGTTTTTTGAATGCTGGCTTAAAAAATATCTTAATTATCACATTAAGCGATAAAATTGCTCGTGACTTTATCAAGTCTGGTACACCATTAAATATTAACATTCATCAATTGAGTGATACTCAAGATAACGGCGGCGACTCTAATGTAGTTGTCACAACATACGCAAATTTTGGTCAAAACAAATCTCTAGGCAAGAAGGATTGGGACCTAATTGTTGTTGATGAGGCCCATACTTTAATGCAAAGTGCGGATGGGCAAACGACTTCAGCTTTAGATAATTTACGTGGATTATCAGGACATCATGCGGGTTTCTATGCATGGGCAAAAATGCGGTTTTCGGAACAAGATCCTTATGTCCTTCCTAAAGAAGAACGTACTGAGGAAATGGTCCGTGAGTGGAATGAATTACTCCATGATCACAAAGTTGAGTGGGAAAAGAATTGGACCAATCAAACAGGCAAGCGAGCTAAAGTTGTATTTTTATCTGCAACTCCATTTGCTTATATTAAAACGATAGATTGGGCAGAAGGATATCTTTTTAACTTCAAACCGCCACAAGCACAGTTTAATAATGATTCCTATGGGGGCTATAACTCGGGTGATTCACGCGAGAAATTCTATATGGCTAACTTTGGCTATAGAATGCGTTACAACAAGCTTACACGTCCTGTAGGCGGCGTCGATGAGGGCGTTTTCGAACGGCAGTTCGCTGAAAGCTTAAAATCCTCTGGCGCTATGGCTGGGCGTGAGCTTCAGCTTAAGTTTGACTATGATCGAAAATTTGTCCTTATTAAGTCTAATGTTGGGCAGAAAATTGATGACGGTTTAGATTATCTTTGGGACACAAAAGATGAGAAGGGAAATCATAAATATTCCGATCTAAGCAGCTTGGTCAATAAACGGTTTGATTATCTATCCCGTCGTCGTTTGCTCGAAGCGATTAAAGCAGAAGAAGGCTTACCATACTTCAAAAAGAACCTAGCTTTAGGTCGAAAAGTTATTATTTTCCATGATTATAACGATGGTGGTGGCTTTAAGCCTTTTGCTTTCACCGATGAACAATTTAGAGCAAAAAAAGATGGCGAATACAACGCCGTGGCAGCTGCTCAATATCAAGTGTTAGTTCAAGAGCGACCTGATCTAATCCGTTTGAACTGCAATTATAATTCGCCGCTGGTAACTTTACGACGTGCCTTCCCCAATGCATTGTTATTCAATGGACGTATATCAAAGAAAGACCGTCAAAAAAATGTAGACCTGTTTAACCAAGATAACAGTGGATATGACATGTTAATCGTGCAGTCGGATGCTGGTTCTACAGGTATTTCATTGCATGATACGACGGGTACTCACCAACGCGTAAACATTAATATTGGTCAACCTATTAAGCCTGCCAAGCTGCGACAAACGGAAGGGCGTATTTATCGAGTTGGGCAAGCTTCTAATGCGATTCAACGATATTTCACTACAGGTACAAACTGGGAACGTATGGCTTTTGCTGAGACAATTGCGGGGCGTGCGGAAACTGTTGATAACCTGGCAAAAGGTGAAGATGCTTTGGTTAGTATTAAACAGGCATTGATCCAAGCGTATGAAGAAGCTGATTACCATGAGCCTTCATTATTAGATGGAATTGGCGGTAAGGCTTATGATGAAGAAAATGCTCGTATTGCTAGACTATCACCATTCGATAAGGCAATGACGTATTACCATGCCAAAGGTAAGCGCACTGAAAGCCGCCAAAACAGAGAAGGTAAAGAGTGGTATGCAACGCCAGAGCCATTAGGCTATAAAATGCTTGAATGGGCTGGTGTGCATAAAGGTGATGATGTTCTTGAACCGAGTGCTGGTGACGGGGCAATTGGGCGATTTGCGCCAAATGATGTCAATTTAACGATGATCGAACCTACTGAGTCATTAGCTAGTCGAGCTAAGATGGCAAATACCGGTGCCAATGTAATTATTGGTGGGTTTGAGGTCCATGGTACCAACAATAAGTATCATGCCATTGTAATGAATCCACCTTTTGGAAATGCTGGTGCGTTAGCAATACAACATGTTCAAAAAGCTTTCCAGCATCTCTATGATGGTGGTCGGATCGTTGCCATTATTCCGCGTGGTGCCATGGATGAGAAGTTTTCGACCTGGTTAGGAAATGAAAAAGAAGCCTATTTGTTTGGTGAAGCATCATTGCCATTAAGTACATTTAGGAATGCTGGTACCGGCGTTAACACGCGAATCGTGATAATTGAAAAGCATAGTAGTCCAGAAGATGCACCAGCATATCCGAAGAACTTCAATTTTTCCCATGCTGAAAGTCCCGAGCAACTTTTTGAGTTGATCCGTGACGCCGAAGTAAGACCGCGTAAGTTACGCATCGATGAGCAATTAGATCGTTATGGTTTATATGTTCGGGCAGAACGAAGTAATTTTGTATTCAATGGTGATGGCCTGAATGTCGACTTTATCAAAAAGATTCTGACAAGTTATTGGTTTGCAGAGGTAAACCAATATGGTGAAGTGGTTATGCCCTACAACAAGTCAGCTGAGATAATTAAAAAGATCAAAGAATTTGAATCTTCAAATGAAGCTGCTTAATTGGAACCTATATAAATCTTAATGTGAAAGTTCAATGAAAATAGCTCTATCAATATAGGGCTATTTTCATTACATGGCAGACTTATCACGAGCTCAAGCAGCCAATGCTCCAGAGACTACACAGCCAGAGGACTACAGTTCTGATCCTTTTTATGGCTATGTTTCTAAGCATAAGTTTGCAGAGTTTAACCTTTGCACGATTACGCGGGACGAAAACACAAATGAGCCTGTAGTTGCAATGGATGCGACTAAGCCAACTATTAGAGCTTTTCTAACAGATGGTGATAGTACCTTCGAGAGCCAATGGCAAACGCCCTTTGAGAATTCAAATCCTGAGTTAAAAATGCCTATGTTAATGGCTGGCCTACAAACAGGGCAGACTGTTGCTTCAATTGGTGCTGTTGGTGGCGCTGTATTTGGTGAGTTTGCAAACGGATTAGGCAAGGCGATTCAACCCATTGCAGATTTTGCTAAACAAGTTGAAGGCAAAACCAACCTAAATAAGGTGAATACAACTCAAGTGTTTTTATCCACCGCCTCAGTACACCTTAATTTAAGTATTTTCTTTATTGCCCTTAAAGATGCACGAAAAGAAGTTGAAGAAAAAATTATGCATCTTCAGTCATGGTCATTACCGCAACGTTTATCGCAGGGCACGGTTTTGACTGATATGGCAAATCAAGGGGTGGAAGGACTTTTCTCGGGGATTATCCCGCCGTATTTATCACTTACAACGCACGGTAAAACATTTCTGCCATTTATCTTGCAAAGTGTTACAGCTCCGATTGTCGCTCCAATTGATCAAGACGGGAATCGGTTAAGCCTGACAGTAAATCTAAGCCTTATTAGCCGTACCGCTTGGGATGCCCAAGATGTTCGTAATTTATATACAGTAAATTAAGAGGATCATTATGTTAGTTTTTGACCCTATCCCCATTGGTGAAAATGCCTATCAGTTAAGTGAACTTATATTTAACGATGCTTTAAAAGTGTCAGCGATTGACTCTAGGTTAAATGAAAAACGTATTTCATCATTTCTAGGATATTCATTAGGCAATATGGCTTTGCCCCTGACGATGACAGTTCAAGAACGCTATTATTTGATGCTGAAGTATGTCCAGAAACAAACTAATACTCTATTTTCCAGCGAAGTAAACTTTGAAGATTGTTTTAAAACCGAAACAGTTTGGAATGAAGAAATTTCAGAGCTAGGAGTAACTGTCCGCCAGCTAAATGGGGCAGAGGCGGAATATCTGGAGTCAAAATGCGTTAATGCGGCGGAATGGATCGCTTGTTTACTTGCATTTCAAATTAAATATGAAAATCACGAGCATCTGGGCCTTTATCCTGATCGTTCCTTACCAATGAATGAATATATTGCCCAATTTTCAAAACGCCTGAATTATTTAAAGTCCCTCCCTCAAAGTGATTTCAATCTGATTTATCAGGACTACATTACTTTGAATAGCAAGCTTTTTACTCATGTTGAATTAAATGTGAACAACGATGGATTCGTAGTTCAAAGAGGTGCAGATGACGCGCCTCTACGATTTCGTCCCTCTACCTGTTTTATCGGAATCATCAAAGAGTTGGACAAGTCATTTACTTAGCACAGCTCAGAATCTCGCGGGCCATTGCAATATGTCCCTATTTGAGGCCCTTCAATTGCCTATCAGTTTTGAGGCTGATTATTACTTGTCTGATGCTTGGGAAGACAGAAAGAAGGAAATTGAACAAGATGTGCAAAAGTACAACACCTTTTTAAAACTGGGGAACGAGTTAATTAAAGGCTTAAATAATCTAGGTGGTAAACGATGAACACGACAAAAATACTTGGTGAAGCGATTGGCATCCAAAGCCAAGGCACCATAGATAAGACTGAGACACAAACAAATGTCGGACTGACCAGCGCCGTGATAGTGGGGCAGTTTATGCGTGGCCGCCTAGATCAGCTTATGGTGATCCATCAAGGTAATATCCGTGGTCAACTCGGGTATGACCCGCAGAACCCTTTTTACAATGCTGTACAAGATTGTTTAGATACAGGCGTGCCGAGTGTCAAAGTATTACGCGTTGGTGAAGTTAATCAAAGTATCCCAATTAGTTGTACAGGTGCACTAAATATCACAGATTGGATTGATATTAATGGCGATTGGGGTTTAGAGATTGAAGGAATACATATTAGTGGGCCAATCCCACTTCTAGAAATTGTAGATTTACTCAGAGCCAACAATTTTGAAGTAACAGTAGAAGAAGAATCTTTCGTACCCACTCCAATAATTGCGCTAAATGTCGATAACAATACAGCATATCGTGTAAGTATGAATGGCAATCCATTACTTAACCCTGCTACAGATATTAGTTCATTTAAAAACTTAGGAAAGTATCCAAATTTCACTGTTGATGGCACTACATCTTTTGATTTGTATATGGCGGTAGTAACGGCTTCTGGTGGTAAGGTAACAACTATAGGTTATCAAGATAGTCAAGCGCCACCAGACCATCCACTATATACAGAAGAACCAATTTTGGTTGTAGTTACTGAAGATTCAGAGGGTTTTAGTTTTGAATTTGAGGCCATTTCTGGAAATACTGATATCACTCAAAATGCTGTATATGAGCAAAAGCTCATTTCAGAGTCAACCTTTCCCGACGAGCCGCTAAATGGGACAATTCGCAGGGCTAATAATGTTGTTAGTTGCACTGTAAAAGCACCAGCACTGGCTAACAATCCTTATTATGCACAACTCACTTTAGAGCGAAATACAAATTACAATGTTGCTCCTAGTGCATACATAATTAAAGACTTCAATACGGGGCAAGAATTTACGCCTACACAGATTATACAAGCGAGTCCAGAAGCAGCATTATATGGTTTTGAAATTGGAGTGAAAGTATCTGAATTAGCAATAACTCAGACTCTATATTCGCTTACGAACCACACTGATCAATCGAAATTGATGGGTATCAAGGTTGATCCGCAGAATCAAGATTACCTAATTAATGGTTTAAGTGATCAATTAACCTATGATCCCTCTGATAACTTCTGGAAGGGACATATTCAGCCTTTTCCTTTAGATGAATTAAATCTTGAAGTCATAGGAGCTAGATTAACTGGCAATGTGACTGTATTTGGACGTGCTTACGCCCCCCGAGAGAAATTTCCTTTCAAAGCCATGCAGTTAACTATGCGTTATTTAAATGGGGCGGGGCAGCAAGACTATTCTACTGCATATATGGATGGCGCTAACAATGAGCAATACATTAGTTCTGAGACTGGAATATACCAAGTTGAAGCAAATTATCGCGGGGTGGAACAAAACCCATTCGATGTTGCACTTCACTGGGGACCACTCTCTCCGAGAACCAAAGTTTTCAATAAAACAATTGCTTACACCTTAGATGATTGGACAATTAAAACTATTGTCAACGGTTATACACAGTATCCTGAAATTATGGCGACTATTCCAGACTTACCAGAATTTTTCGCTTCGCTCTACACCCATATCGGATGGGATTACCAGTCAGATACATCGGTTGATTATCATGTCAGTGATAAAGTTCAAAGCTTAGGAAATTCGGCATTTGCGAATGTTCCACAATGTACATCAGTCACCTTCTTTAACAACACGCCAATCGAGATTGGAAGCAATGTTTTTGATAACGCGACCAATTATCCAATCTATGTTCCAGCGGTATCGGTAGACAATTATAAATCTGCGCCAGGTTGGTCTTCCTATGCTTCAAGAATCTTTGCAATAGTGGAATAGGAGAGATTAAATGCCTAAGATCAAAATCAAAAATCTCGATACAGAAATCAACCGCCGTATCAAACTGATCAAGACACCAACATCTATTATAGAACTTGGTGATCAAAGTGGTGCCTTGGTTGAATCTGATGATTATGTCGGTATCTGCTTATCACCAATCGAATCCCCAGCGATTAGCTGTGATGGGGCGGGAAATAGTGTGTGGTTTTACATGTTTCAACCTATTGGAAACACTGATAGTGACTCTGTTGAAATTTATATTGATGATGTTATCTGGCTTGAGAACACACTTGCACCGGCTTGGCTAGGATTTGGAGAGAATACTCCTCCAGTTATACCGCCAGATGGATTTCAACTGGTCGGAGCAGTGCAGTACCTAAACAATGATAGTCTCAATCATAAAATTCGTACAAAAGTTAAGGATGGACTATCTGCTAAAATTCTTATGAAAAGTGACTTCACGTATGCAACCATTGTTCAGGATAAAGAATATGGGGTCTGTTTGTCACCACAAGAGGCTAGCTTTACCTGCACACCTGAAAGTACAAGTGAACATGTGCAGTTCTCGAAAGTTAGATCAAGTTTTCCTTTAGCTACTTTTGTAAATGTGCCATTTAACGTTTATGAAAATGGTATTCAGATTGGTAGCAACTTGACCTTGAACAGTCTTAACGACATGGGACCAGTAGGCTTAACTTGTGTGTTTGGAAACATGGAACAGACTTTGATGACTGTTTACAACAATAGTCCTACCGTTCGCAGCGTAAGGCTTCAACCTGTAGAAAATTTTGTTGCTGATGTTGATGTTACTCAAGGAAACGGCATGGTTGACGAGGATTCTTTATGGTTATGCCTAGCCCCTGCACAAGTTTAAGCATCACGGAAATTTGATTGAAATCAAAGCCACCTTTCGAGGTGGTTTTTTTATTGGAACCATATCAAAGAGTAGTTTTACCAATAAATCAAAATAACTCTAAATAAAACATTGGTGAAATTGAAATGGCTGAGCCAGTTAGTAGTGGGGTGGGCGTTGCTGCATTAGTTAAGTTATATGGCCTTTTGATCATTTTATCCTTAGCAGCTTCGTTGGCGTATTTGATTGTAGTAATGACTCGGATGCCCAGAACACGCAAAGAATGGGTTGTCTCACTAGTTACTACATTAGTGGGAAGTATAGCGGGCGGTTCGTTAGTTGTTCAAAAGTTTGGACTACATGAATGGGCATTAAATTGGTTTGGTATGTGCGCGCTGGGCGGGATCATATTCTGTTGTGGTCTACCATTCTGGGCAATTGTTCGATGGACTTTCAATTACATAGAAAAGAAAGAAGGTTCAGACATTTTTGAAGTAGCTAATGACGTGCGTAATTCTGTGCAGGGGAAAGACAATGCTAATGACTGAAGCTGGTTTTAAAGTGCTTCGGGATAAGTTCGGTAAGCTTTCCCAAAGCCAAGTTGATGGTATTAATCATATAGTATCAGCAATGCACAATGATAAAGGTATTTCATACGCCCAAGCAGCATATGTTTTAGCTACTACCTGGCATGAAACTGCAAAAACTATGCAGCCCGTGATTGAATATGGGTCTGAAAAATATTTGAAGTCTAAAAGGTATTGGCCCTATATAGGCTATGGTTATGTTCAATTAACATGGCTAGCAAACTATAAAAGAATGGGCGATCTGTTAAAGATCAATCTAGTCGATGATCCAAAATTAGCGCTACAGCCTGATATTGCCGTAAATATTATGATCGCTGGTATGAAAAATGGGTTGTTTACTGGTATGAAATTAAGTGACTACATTCATCAAAGCAAAAAAGATTATGTAAATGCGCGCCGTATCATTAACGGTACCGATAAAGCTAAACTTGTCGCTGAATATGCAGAAACATTTGAGTATGCTTTGAGGCGTCCCTGACGTTCTTGTCTTTAACTGTAAACGCACGCTTCTTTCACTTCTAGTAAGCTCTTTAATTTTGTGCTTATTAAGTGGCTGTTCAGCTCATACGATCAATAACAATATACAAGTTGGAATATGTGTAAAAGCAATTTAAAAGGCCCTCAGATTGAGGGCCTTTGACTATTTAGTTGCTTTCAATGGTCTACACCAAGTCAGATAATCTGTTTTGTCTAAATTTCGACATTGTGATTTTTTATCTAATATGAAGTAAGTATTTTCCTCAATTTCTGAAAAGTAGTAGTAATTTTTTAAGTCTTCACCATAGCGCCAATAACCACCTGATCCTTCGTCAATTTTAGTAGGATGGAAAAAGAAAATATTACTTTCCTTGGGAATGTAATTTGTTTGATCGGTTGCCAAAAGCCAGAGGTTAGAAAAAGTATAAGTGAATAATCCAATTCCTAGGATTACAGCTAAAATGAGATAGAAGAATATTTTACTACTTTTCATAGAAATACAATGTTCCTTTACCAGTAATTGCTAAATTCAAGTTTGCCAAGGCATTGTTAGCATATTTTTCTGCTTCTGGACCTGATCCGTTATAAGCTTTAATAACTTTCTTTAATTGCTCTGTTGTCATGGCACCATTAAAACAATTGCCTAGCTCACGGTCTATCAAATATCTTAGATGAGCTGCTGCATAGTAAAGATCATTTCGCCAATCATCACCTGATACCCTAGTGTCAGTACTTAAACCAATTATATTTTTGACAATGGAAGAGGGAATAGGTGGGCGACAATATTTCTTCAATGAGTTTTGTACACCGTCAATAAGCGCTTTATCACTGACGTTAGCAATTCCCGAGGAACCTTTTGAAACTTTATCAGGAACGATAAAAATTACCTTATCAACGATATTGGCAGCGGTTGTAATTGTTCGTTCTGCAAATTGGGCCGATTTTCTCCATCCAGGTGCATTTGGATTGTTTTCATTCTGAAGAATCAAAGCCAGAAGAATATGTGGAATCTTATGATATTTGCAGGCATCTCGAACCCATTTTCTAATTTCTGAATCGTCTATGAATAAGCCAACGTCTTTATGAATGTTCATCCAATAAAGTTTAATTGGTGATTTAAATGGCTTGTTAAAGGAAGGGATCTTAGTTTCATCTATGTATGTAGCTGTTTCATTGCCAGTACATTCACACAGCACAATTGATTTAACTGATTTGTCAGTTTTAGGGGTGGTTGATGTCTGACTAGCATCACAATATTGTAAATTATCCATATTTTAATAATCGTAAGTAGCTTGTATTGAAAGAATTTCTGCTTGATCATTTGTGTTTACTAGGTGAGTAAAACCAAAATTATCCGTTGTCCCTGTTTCTGTTGTTCCATCAGCTCGAGTAATTAAATAATTAATATTTTTTAGGGGTTCTCCAGACTGAGATACTAGCTTAAATTTATCTTCAAAAATATTTGCTAGCTGAGACATGAGAGCACTTGTTGTAGAACTATTATCTGTATTAGAGCTTCCACCTCCATTGTCTTGAACAACTAAACTCTGCTTTGGTAGTAATTTACAGCCGCAAGAAAGGGAATCATTAACCCTTGCCGCCGCCTTACCAAAGATTTGCATATATGGATCGCCAGTAATGATTGTTGATACTGTTTTATGTTTAGGGCATGTTGCTTTATCACCAACACAGGCGATTGGTATGCCTTCAATCAAAAACATACTATTACCTGAAAGTACTTGCCCACCACCCGTTGTTGGACATCCAACCACAATATAAGGTGTTGCCATAATTTATTTTCCCTCTATCTATATTTTTTGTTTTGGCATGATAGCAATATGTATACAGAATATACTGTTTAGTTTTTTTATGACTAAGAATCAAAAGTGGATTCATGGATCGAAATAGGAAAAGCACTCAGGTGAAGGCTTTTCCAACTATATAAGTTTTCTAAGTTTTATAATCTCATCACTTAATTTTTTTATTGTGTCATCAATTTCTTTAGAGTAATCAATTTTTTGTACATTTTTTTCTCGCCCCATGATTTGATTGCAATAAAAATCTAATTTATCGCAAATTATGCGCATTTCAGTTTCTGATTTTATAGAATGATTATCACCATATTTAAGTTGCACTAATTGAGCTTGAAAATCATATAAGTCATTTAAATTTTGTTCTAAGGTTGTACCTACATCATCAATAGTCTTATCAAGCTCAGAAGTGTCTAACCCACTCTCAATATGAAGTTTATCACTTAAGAAACTTAAATCCCTAAAAACGTTCATAATTTTTTGTATTTTTTTGGTCTCAATTTTTGAAAACTTTAAACTATCAAAAGTCCCAGTTCCCAATTGCGCTCCCATGCAGTAATGTTGAAATCTACTGTAATCACCCTGTTCTCTACTTTTATGCCAAATTGAATGTAGGTCTTTCGTTTTTTCTAAAATTAATTCTAATAATTCACGAGTCTTTTTAAAGGTTTCTTGATTCCGCCAAGATAAAAAACCAATAATTGCCACGATTGGAGTAATAACATAGGCAGTTGTAGTAAGAATGGTATTTATTCCAACCATACTGAAGTTGCACTCTAATGACTTGCCCTGACAAACGACCATGTACTGGAAAAAACCACAGACTATTAAGACGATAATATATACAAGTAAATAGTATCCAATATATTTTTCAATTTCTTTCATTATTCACCCACTGTACCAATAACAGGTATAAGTCGAGGCCCAGCCAATCTAGCCTTTCCAATTATTTCTAAAAGCTCATCATAAGTTAATTCGAATTTATCTTCACTATCAAAAACATACTCGACATTTTTTCCTTCCAATTCTGGCGTTTTCTCAGGCACAAAACGCTTCGGGATAAGGATCCGTGCAAGTTGTTCGTTCGTTAATTTAAATAAATGCATGGGAGTTATCCTACTCGAAAGAGTTCTGACCAATTTGTTAAATAAGAAGGTGAGCGGCGATTCTGGTTCATTTGCCATATGGCTTGCGTGTCGTTACACAGGCCCAGTGAAACATGATCTTTACCGTATTTAGCTTTGATGGCTTCCATAGTCTGAGAAAGCTTTTCACGCTCATACCGATGCGTGTAATCAGTGAATAGATCAGGAACAAATTTAGATTTATGAATTAACTCGAGTAAAACGATACCAGCTTTTTTATATTTAAAGCCTGGCTTATAAATCTGATCAATTCCTTTCATGGCAGCACGCGTAATTTCAAGTAAATCATCTGTATATTCATGCATTTGAACAATGATATACGGTGAGTATTTTTCCTCTTTGTTGAATTTACCTGTTTGAATAAACACACCGACAAGTTTGCATAAAGACTCATCATTTCGCATTCTTTCAACGCCTCGAGTCACAAATAAACGGACAGACGATTTAATATCGTTCTTTTCATAAACTGGCTGACCATAAGACCGGCTACTGATGATTTGTTTTTTTGACGGAGAATCCAGTTCGATGTCGATACATGAAACGCCTTGGAGTTCGCGTACAGTTTTTTCCATCACAATGGAAAATGATTTTTTAATTTCCTTCGGATTTGACTCAACCAGATCCAACACAGACTTAATATTCATTAAGTTTAGTTTCTTACAGTTCTGTCGGCCTACGCCCCAGACTTCAGCTACGTCCACCTGCGCGAGTAATTGCTCTGCAGCACAGGGGTCCATCATTGCAAGATTGCAAACACCGTCAAAATACTTATTTTTCTTTGCAATATGATTTGCAATCTTCGCCTCTGTTTTTGAGCGGCCTAATCCAATGCAGCAGGGCAGTCCAAGCCATTGTTGAGCCTTCATGCGCATTTCCTGAGCGTATGCTGTCAGATCATAGTTTTTTGCGTAAGTTGTTAGATCAAGAAAGCATTCATCAATACTATAAATTTCCTGCTCACCAGGTGCCACATACTGACCAAGTAGGCTCATAAAACGGCGTGACATCTCAGCGTAGAGTGCGTAATTGCTTGAGAGCACCTGTACATCATATTTCTTAATAACATCTTCGATCTGGAAAACTGGAACACCCATGCGGATGCCTAAATTTTTTGCTTCTTGGCTTCTGGCCACGGCACAGCCATCGTTATTGCTGAGCACAATTGTGGGGCGGTCATTGAGGGATGGATTAAAAACACGTTCGCAAGAGACGTACATATTATTGACATCCACAAGCGCGAATATCCTGCTATTACTTTTCATGACTATTCTTCTTATTTTACGAGCGGTAATGCATACGCTTTAAGTTGAATGTCACGACACCCCATACAACGACAGTCTGGTTGTCTGCAGGGATGATGTGCTCATATGCTGGATTCTCAGCTTTAAGCCAGACTTTCGGCAACGGGTAGTTTTCGTCACCGAATATCTCTTTAATGTCATTCTTTGACATTTTCGCCGTGATCATGAGGCGCTTAATCGTTGAGTCTTTATTATCGATTAAAGCAACCACAATATCTTGATGTGCAGCTTCAATGCTGCGATCGATGATAATAGGGTCATCAACTTCTAAACCAGCACCAAGCATTGACTCGCTATCAACACGTGCTATGAAGGACGATATCGGGTTATGAATTAGATATTCATTTAAGTCGACTGTCGTAGCAACATCATCTTTAGTTGTGAAGGCTGGACCAGCTGGGATACGTTCTAAAGCAAAGGGGATAGATGCTTTAGATTTCGGAAGGATAGGGGTTAGACCGAGTTTATCGATTAGATCTGTTTGGAACGCGATTTGTTCAAGCAGGATATTAATTGTGGGACTAGGCTTCCCGTCTTGGCCCATGAGATTTTGAAGGCTCGACCAACCAAGATCAGAGAAGTAGATAGGCAACTTCTTAGACATTTTTAAACTCCTACGCTACAAGGCGTGTTTGGATTTACCTTTTTAGGATATGATTTTTATCCCTGAAAACACAAATTAAAAAAATCGTTTACGAACAGGTAGATGTCATAGATTGACGCCGCTTAGTGTGTATTTGGTCGGAAAATAAACTCTATGAAATAAATTAACAATGTAAATGGTTGAGTTTATAAAAAAAGACGTATTTTTTAAGGAATTAATTTACTAATATTTGGTCAAAAAGTATGACTAAGTTATTGATATTATACTTATCCACATAGTTATCTATAAGGCTTTTTTAATGGCTTTGTTGTGCTATGTCCTTGTGAATTCAATACTTTAAACATGAAATATAATTTACTAAAATGTCAAGGATTGATCTATTGTGAAAATTAAAATAAATTAAGGACATGGATGCATAAACTTAAGCACCATGACTAGTGGCAATAATTTGATCATGAATTTTTGATTGGAGAAATTGCTAAGGGCTACCCACCCGTTGATTACATCTTTGCAGGAGGACACCAACAAAGTGGGTAGAAATATAGATTGCGTTGCTAAGTAACGCAATGCACGTTTTTTGTTGGAAGCAAAAAATGTGCAGCTAAATAGAATTTAGCAATTCCTGTTTAGTAGTGTCATTATGGCATACTAACGGTATTATTAAATAATATTTTGCATTACAAGGCAATGCTCAAAATGAGGAATTTAAAATGACTTTTTTAAAAATTGCCATTTTAATCTTTTTTGAACTTGCAAATTTAATCGCAAATCTTGTTCAAGTGGTTGAATTTATAATTCGTTAATTATCTGAAAAATTTAGAAATACGATAGATCGTTTGCTTAGGCAGGCGGTCTTTTTAATTGTCCTTTAGGCGCTGCAGTGTATTCATCTGGTGGCATATCAACTAAAAATTCCCTTGCTTGATGATGATTGCATGTAAGCCAGTCTTTGCGACGTCCCTTTGGAATTACCACTATTGACCGCTTTTCGTCATCAGGGGCGTGGAACTGTTTCATAAATGGATGCATGTCAGCGTTTATTGTAAGCATGCTCATGGAAACGATTGGTTCTCCGTTTACAACTGCATATTCATAAATGCCCGCAACAGTGAAGGGCATATCATCCTGACGATAAATCCCGTACCAATGCGACTTGCCATCGATATATTTTGGTTCAAAAATCGTGTCTACAGGAATCAAGCAAAATTGATTTTTAGACCAGGCGTGGCGAAAGCTCGGCTTCGATGCAACTGTTTCAGATCTGGCGTTATATGTGTTGCGGACTTTCTTAATATCATCGGCCCAATTTGGTACCAGACCAAAGCGAGCGGATCTCCATTCAATGCCGTACTCGGTTGCAATTAAGATAGGGCCGTCATAGCCAGGATAAAGATCGGCTTTATAGTCGAATGTTGGCTCAAGTAGATTTAGTAACTGTGCTCGGCTTCTGGCAATCGGTTCATAGTTTGCACACATCTCAGGCTCTTTGTTATTGTCATCGATCCTATTAATATTACTCTAATGAAAGCTTCATAAAAAAGAAGAGCTTTAAGGGGCGTGTCCAGATTTGGGCGCACCCCCCATTTTTTTGCCTGAAATTTGAAGATTGATCTTTCAATTGTGGTTCACGATTAAATATAAAATTACACCTGATTCAAAAACTATAAATTTTAATGAAATGCAAATTTAAAACCAAGTGCAACAAAAGTGTATATGGTATTGTTAAATGTTTGAATATTAAATAAAATTAACGCCCTGAATAGGGCGCTTTTTTACGTATGTAAATTGAGTTTTTCAAATCAATGTTGATATATAATTAAAGAAATTAATAAATATTCTCTGATTCTACAGGTTAAATAACAAGGATTATGGCTTACATACCACCACATTTATTCTCAATGATTTGTAGAATTGCAGCTAACCAGACTTATTATTTTTTGCTTGATGAATGGGGGATGGAATTTAGAAATTCTTTATTTGAGCAAAGTACAATGGCTGATCTCGATATAGGTTTTGATACAGAAATTCTTTGCACAGAAGATCCAAAACAGAATCTATGCAAATATCAATTGTTTAAATATACAGACAGTTTAATTCAGAGTTTGAACAACGTTGAAAATTTATCTACTTGGCGGGTCTTTGGCGTCAATTGTATTGATACGTATGAAACACATTTTTTGAAGATGGCAAGCTTGGATATGGTTCATAATTTTGAAAAACCAGAGTTTTTTCCGCAGTATAAGACAAAAATTATAAAACTGATTAACATGCTTTTAACCAATAAATATGGTTATGAGTTAAGAAGTATTGATGAAAAATATATTAAATTGAACCAGAAACAGGGACTTTTCTACTGTCCAGATGACAAAAGTGAAGTGAATTGATATGACTTAATTTATATGATTATAAGCCCAGAAGCAAAACAGATCATTCCTGAGCATATGTTGGAAGAATTTGATTGTCAGGAACTAAATTATCAGTTCAAGATTAATTTTTTGTAAAATATGGTCTTTAACATAAAGACCATATTTATATTTCTTACCCAATATTTAATTCACTCTGAATTGAAATATTAGACGTTAATAACTTATGAATTGGGCAGCTTTCCGCGACTTTTAACAAACGTTTGTGCTGCTCTTCAGTAAATTCACCTTTTAGAGTAATTTTACGTTCAATATTATTTTGACCAGCCTCAGGTTCACCATTCGGATTTAAGGCTAAATCGACATGAACATGTTCAAGTTTAATGCCTTTGTGATTGGCATACATTTCTAAGGTAATGGTTGTACACGCACCTAAAGCGGAAAGTAACAGCTGAACTGGATTTGGTGCGGTATCTTGCCCACCTTTGTCTGTAGGTTCATCTGCATACCAGCTATGACCAGAAGCGTCTGTAAGCGTAACACGATAAGGTGTTGAAGTATTTTGAGCTTGAACTGTATGAGTCATATTCTACCTTGTTGTTTATCTTTAAGAATTTAAATCTAAATTTATCAATTGATCATGTTATTTCTCAAATCAATTGTCGAGTAGCGAATGGTCTTATGATAGGCGTTTTAAATAACAACTGTAACGCTTTTATTGTTGCATGGATGAAACATATCGTTTTATAAAGACTAGTGAATAAAAATACTTGATCTATACACTAATGGCTATATCAAACAAGGATACGAAAAATGCAATTTAAAACATTGAGCCTCGGTTTAGCAGTCGCGTTAGCAAGTTCAGTAACTTTGGCAGCGCCTGTAGATTATAAAATTGACCCAACGCATACAGCGACTGTGTTCAGCTGGAATCACTTTGGTTTTTCTACCCCAAGTGCAAACTTTACTGACATCCAGGGTGTAATCAAGGTTGATAATGCAAAACCTGCAAATTCATCAGTCGAAGTGACTATCCCTTTAAGCAGCGTAAATACCAATGTTCCTGCGTTAGACAAAGAATTTCAGGAAGAAGCATGGTTTAATGCTGCAAAATATCCAAACATTACCTTCAAAAGTACCAAAGTAGAAACCAAAGACAAAAAGCACTTTAAAATTACAGGTGATTTGACTGTTAAAGGTGTGACTAAGCCTGTGGTATTAGATGCTGTGCTTAATAAACAAGGCGAGCACCCAATGGCAAAAGTACCTGCAATTGGCTTTAATGCGACCACTAGCTTTAATCGCTCAGCATTTGGTATCGGCAATTATGTGCCAAACGTGGGTGACAAGATCACTGTAAATATTACAACTGAAGCAACTGCTGCAAAGTAATATCGAAATTTAATAAAAAAGCCTGAATGATCAGCTCATTCGGGCTTTTTTTATTTGCTTATTATTTATGTTTTATTTATTAATATACTAATATTTATTATTATCAGAATACTAATTTTTATGCAAACTCGTCACGTTTAACTGTGCTTTATCTTAGAGCGACGTTTGGATTGATAAATATAACGAATTGAATCGACCACTTCACCCACGAAAATACATTCTTCATCCAAGGGAATAATATTGGGTTTAAACTCTGGATTCAGCGCCTGTAAATATCTTGAATTATCGGTTTCGATCACCAGTTTTTTAAAGGTTGCATCTTCATGTTTTCTGACTACAATCATGTCACCCGACTGCATGTCACTATACTGGACTGTTGGATCCACCAGAATATAATCGCCTTCATGAAATACTGGATAATTACTTAAACCTTGAACTTTAAGGTAAAAGCATTCATCACAATCATCGGGTAGCGGGAGCCATTCTTCAACTTGAGTCATATCAACAGCTTGTACATTGGTAAAAATACCGGCTTGTACCCATGACAAGACAGGTGCCATCTTGGCCTGAACGGGCGAAATATTAATAGAGTGTTCAAGTTGTGTTGGATCTAGTTCAGCCTGACCTTCGCCTGTTTGTAACCAATAAGCATCTACCCCTAAAAATTTGGCAATAGAGGGTAGATGAGAAGACGAACTGACCAATCCTGTTTCTAGCTGACTTAAAGCAGATTGAGTAATCCCCACGGCTGCAACAACATCTTTTTGAGACTTCTTCGCTCTTTTTCTAGCTTCTTTGAGCCTATCTTTTAGCATTTCAATCGACCTCAAATTCATTGAATTCAGAATATTAGCAAACTAATGTGAAGTCAAATTAGTATTCTTATTGATTTAATATTAGTTTGCTAATATTATGGTCGTGTTATCTAAATTTCAATGTTGGAGGTAGAGTATGAGTAAGGCAATTAACCCAAACATGCATATCAAACAAAACTTAAATGCTGAAATTGAAGCTTGGCTGGCGAAAGGCAATGCAATCACGACGATTCAAAGTAAATTTCAAGCGCGAAGAGTGGAATACAGCAAAAAACTAAAAGCGATGCGACTGGAAGATGAGCAGAAACAACTAAAAAAACAAAAGCGTATCGAAAATCAGGCAACGGAACAACAAATCACAACGCTCAGCAGCTGGCTTAATGAACATAAGGGACGAGCCAAAGCTTTGGTCGAAGTTCTCGGTTGCGCTCATAGCTATATTTCTCAGATCAAGAGCTTTACCCGACCGTGTAGCAAGACTCGATTTGAAGAAATAAAGCAGGCTATGCAACGTGTGGAACAAGGAGAAAAATATCATTAAAGCGCATTTCAAAAGTTAATTAGGGCTGCGTTATGCAGTAAGTAAAGTCATTGCATGCGGAAGCAAGCATGAAAATGATGATTAAAATTGGCAGAAGATCTATCACTTTATGGACAACATAGATCAAGCCAAAAAAATAAATAATGAGATGAGGTGAAAAGATGAATGCAATGGTGACTAAGTTTGAAAAATTTGAGTGGTTAACACACGGTTTAACTGTACGTTCTTCAGGATTTAATCCCTATGTGCGTGGTACAGGTGAGCGTTTAAACTATCAGGATCGTTTGGGTGTAATTGCTGCGATGGATACACAGTTGGCGAAGTCTGTAACTGCGTTAATTGTATTTGAAAATAAAACAGCCAGTGATTATGAATATGTTCGTCAGCATTTGGCTGATATTTTTATTGCACAGGCCGTAAGAGATAAGAAGCGTGAACCAGAACGCATTGCAATGTATCACTTGGCCTGGTTGGTGGCACGAATGGTTTTAGACTTCGTTTTAGACCCTGATCTGGAAGAAAATTACACTGCGAAAGGGCGCTTGGCGTATGCAGGAATTCATCGTCATCAGCTCAATGTAGAGAGCTATAGAAAGACTTGGAAAGCTTATGAAAATCTGATGGTTAAAACACTTGAAGTAGCAATTGAAGAAGCTGAAGTTGTGATTGAACAATATCGAAAAAACACTTACAAAAATATGCATAACTAAGGATTCCATTATTTCGGAAAGCACGCTATAGTTTTATTATACTGGTCGTATTAAAGATTAAATATGACAAAACTTAAAAGCTCATCAACAGATGGGCTTTTTTGTTGCCTAAAGAAAACTCGGTACCGTAATGGAGACCGAGTTTTTTTATATCTAAAACCTGAAAAAGGTTTGAAATTTATAAAGAATTTGAGGTGATTGAAGATGAATAGTATTAACAATACAAATAATTTTCCGTATTTAGATCAAGGCGTAACGCATTTTTCTCCTGCCTATATTGTTCCATCTAGCATGAAAATGACGCCAGATGCGGTTGGTGTGACCTTGATGGAATCTAACCCGTATCTAGGTTCATTAAATGTTATTGATGATATGCAGGAGCCCACATTGACTTACGATGATTATCAGTTAATTGAGTCACGAAATATGCTTATTGTGACGGAGGCCAAGTTTATACCAGATATTACTGCATTCCGTCCTGCAAACATGCAAGGAGTGATCGAGCCTCTACAGGCAAATCGTGACTATAAAATTATGATGGGTGAGCAGGCTGAAACCCTGATTCTTTTTAAGAATGCTCATGATCATGTCACGCTCAGTATCGAAGGTAAACGAGTTGCGATGTTTAGTAGTACATCGTTGCCGATCACCCTGAATGATTTTAATAAAATCGAAAATCTAGTGATTCGAGTAACAGCAAACGCTGTACAGTTGTTAAAAATCAATGATAAGACCGTTCATGCACAGACCTATCAGTTAGATAAGAATTTTGATCATGTGTTGCTGGAAGCCACTGAGTTGCCTTATGACCTTTCGAATGTATTTATCCAGTTGGGATGGGCTAATCAACTGACCAATGCGCCATTTTTATCTGCCTATTTTCAGGCATGTCAGGGTAAATTTTCGTTGAGCAACTCGAATGCACCACATCATGCTTTTATGATTGCTGGACTTGCGCATCAACCAGAAAAAAAGCGGATTGCTGATCAGGTTAAACACGGATTCGTTATTTACAGTTTGTTTGTAGATGAGAGGTTCACGGTGATATTAGGGGATTATGGCAGCATGGATAACGTCACCTTTATGCAAGATGAGCCTTCTTTAAATCCAGTTGTCACTTTTGAAATCACAGGAAAGCATTCCATGAATGTTTATATCGATGAAAAACTGGTCGGGAGTTGGGTTTCAAGTCATGGATTGGAATTACCAGAATTTTATCAAGTCATTGCACTGGATGGGCTGACTCAACTGGATTTTGATTTAAGAGAAGCATATGCAGCAATTGGAGAAGAGGTCTGTGCTGTAAATACAAACAATGCAAAAACTTATGACTCAGTGCATAAATACAAGATTTCGCCTAAGCGAATGAGAACAGGCCACTATTTACCTTTTTATCATTCGCAGCATTTGCCGCTTTATCCACTGTGATTTATTAAATGAGTCGGCCTCCCAAAAGGGAGGTTTTTTTATAGATAAAACATTTGATGTGATAGGGAGTGAATAACCAGAGTGATGACTGCAATAAGAATAAGTCGGCTGCTTTATAAAATTATCGTATTTAAATAATGCCCTGTATTTCTCAGGGCTTTTCTTTTTGGAGGAGGAAAATGGTAGACCTCGTTTCAGCGGGTGCAGATATTGCAGCCGCAATAAAATCCTATGGTGTGTTTTTTATTGTCTTGATGGCACTGACCTTCATGCTTTTGGCCTGGATTGTTGTTGTGATGACACGGTTGCCAAAATCTAGGCGGGAGTGGGTGGTTTCATTAATTTCTACTTCGGTTGGCAGTATTGCTGGCGGTGGTTTTGTGATTCAGCATTTTGACTTGCAAGACTGGAGTAAGAATATGTTTGGCGCATTTGCCCTCGGTGGCTTGTATTTTCTTTGCGGCTTACCTGTGTGGGCACTCATTCGCTGGACTTTTAACTATATCAATGCAAGAGAGGATTCAACGATTCTAGACGTTGCAAGAGAAGTGAAAGACTTTAAAGACAAATTCTAACGACATAATTCAATCAACTACCGCCTCAGGGCGGTTTTTTTATTTTTATAAGGAAAAAATCATGACAATAATTCAAAACGGTTTCGATATTTTACGTGAAGCTTTTGGAAAACTTACTCAGCCTCAAGTCGATGGAATTAATTTTCTTGTTTCTGTTTTAGAGGAACATCAGGAGCTGAGTCTGGCACAAGCGGCCTATATTTTGGCAACGGCTTGGCATGAAACAGCGAAAACCATGCAACCTGTCATCGAGTACGGTTCTGAAAAATATCTGAAATCTAAACAATATTATCCTTATATCGGATATGGCTATGTGCAGCTCACATGGTTGTCCAACTATAAGCGTATGGGCGATTACTTAAAAATTGATTTAGTCAAAAATCCAAAACTTGCTTTACAGGCTGACGTTGCGGCACGGGTCATGATTGTTGGCATGAAAAAGGGCATGTTTACAGGTAAAAGACTTTCTGACTACATTAATCAGTGTAAAAAGGATTTTGTGGGCGCACGTTACATTGTCAATGGAACAGATAAAGCTGAACTCATTGCAGGCTATGCTGAAATCTTTGAAAAGGCTTTAGAAGCTTCTGAGGAGCTTGTTTGTCATTAAATGACTGCATTCAATGTATTCATTCTTTGAATTTTATTCATAAAGATAAGTACTCAGCTTTAACTAAGGCTGAGCGCTAAACCTGTTATGCAGTCGCATTAAATGCTTCTGCATAAACCACATCACCGTGAGGCATTTTTTCGCTGAAAGAAAGCGTCTGGAAATATTCTGCGGGAACACCTTGTAAAACAAGTTCTGGCTTCGCTTTAAAGCCGAAGCGGGCATAATATTCTGGATCGCCGAGTAGAACACAGCCAGCAGCCTTTAATGTTTTCAGCTTTTCTAAACCTATATGGATCAGTTGAGAGCCAACCCCTTGATTTTGAAATTCAGGTTGTACAGAAACAGGCCCTAATCCGTACCAGTCAGTTGTACCATCCGAGATGGAAACAGGGGAAAACGCAATATGCCCAATGATTTGGCCTTCATATTCAGCGACTAGCGATACGGTTAATTGTTGAGAGTCGCGTAAAGCATTGACAATAAATTGCTCTGTATGACTCGAATATTCTATATCTTTGAAAGCCGCTTGAGTGAGTTCAAAAATATTGGGAATGTCAGATGGTTGTTCATTTCGAATAGATATATTCATTATGATCTCTTGCTGATTTTAGTACCAAATTCTTCAGCTTTGTTTGAGCTGGATTAATTTGGTAATTGCTACAAAATAGCTTAAAGGGAATAGTTAAAAAATCAATAAGCTGCTACAGCTATAAGGTTTCAGAAAGTGTTTTATTTTTTAGAATGTTTTTCTTTGAGATGTAAATAAGCGGGGATCGATTTCTTGGCCTGTCGACGTAGCATCATTTTAATGTAAAGTACAATCGCGAAGCAGGCGGTCGCAACCGTCAGCATCAGACCATTCATATAACTCATGATTGAGCTAACATAACCTATCGTGGCTAAGCGGCGTTGCATTCGTTCAACCTGAGTACTGGATTCAACACCGGTAATCGCCCAGGTACATAAGTGTTCACAGTTATTGATGATTAAATGATAGTGATTTTCATGCATGCGTGAGCGCATACGCCGTACCACTGCTTTAGCTTTATAGCGCGGAGACGGGTAATGTCGCGTATAGATTGGTTTGCCACGTGCGAAACGCTGGATTGAAGTCATTTCGATCGGATGCTTTTTAAAAATATGAGCAAAACCAGAATAATGAATGACCCGACCGCGACCCGCATAGATCCCGTGATGGCTATAACCAAAGTGTTTGACGATCAGATGGGCGCCAAGGGAGAAATGTTGATGTTTGTGCTGCATGTTGATACAAGATTATTGTATTTACTTCCTTATTTTACTCAAAAACAGTGAACCAATCGAGTCTATTTCTCAGCCCAACCCAAGGAATATGTGTCTGGATTGTATCTGCTGTTTTCTCCCTATAAAAAGTTATGGGAAAATTGAGTAAGGAATTTGCTTTAAGAAATATGAATGATGAAAAAATGGTGCTTAGCAGTCTGTACTTTTGCTTTTATGCCAATGGCTTATGCGATGCAACATCAAACAATCACCGTTGATAAGGTGAACTATGATGTGATTCAAGTTGAGCATTTAAACCAGCTAAAATTATTTTTAAAAAATCCCAATACGGGACGTTATTATCAGAAGTTCTCTAATATCCAGAAAGCACTGCCAGCTTGTAAGCAATTAAGTTTTGCCATGAATGCAGGCATGTATCATGCCAATTTTCAGCCCGTGGGTTTATATATCGAGCAAGGTAAGGAAACGACAAAATTAAATCAGGCTAAAGGTTTTGGTAATTTCTTTATGCAGCCGAATGGTGTGGTCGCGTGGAATGAGCAGCGTGCAATAATCAACACAACGGCTGATTATAAGGAGAGTGGTTTTAATGCTAAATTTGCAACACAATCCGGGCCGATGCTGCTCTATAAGGGCAAGATCAATCGCCAGTTCATTCCTGATTCAAATTCTTTAAAGATCAGAAATGGTGTCGGGGTTAAAGATAATCAGCTTTACTTTGTGATTTCACAGCAGCGGGTAAGTTTTTATCAATTTGCCCAATTCTTTAAGCAACAACTAAAAGTAGATAATGCACTATATCTGGATGGTTCAATTTCAAGTTTATATGTAGCGCAAAATAAACGTCACGATAAAGCCTTTAATTTAGGTCCAATCGTTGCGGAAGTGGTGGATAAAGCGGGATGTCAGTGAGACTCGAGCCTAACCTCCTGATGTAAAGAGGTTAGGCCAAGTTTATTTCTTATTGGATCGGAGGTTTGATCAGCGCAAGTAATTCTTTGCGGCTGTAGCCTCGAGAAATCAGTACTTTCTTAATGCCTTTAATGACATCTTCATCTGTTGCTTTGACTAAAGCATCGAGTAGCTGTTCATTGGTTTTGCAAGAACAATCGTTTTCAACGCAAGAAGTCTGATTCTTGTGTTCGTTATATTGTTCGTCTGCATTGAACAATTTTTGCCAAAAACTCATAGAGCCTTCATTTACAACCTAACATAGCTCGAAATATAGCCACTTTAAAATAAAATACAAGTCAGCTTAAGTGATAAAAGCAGCAGTTGAACCTCAATTTTTTCGATAACTCTTCTCATCTCAAACGAAATTATGACGGTATGATGACTTGACCTTTGAAAATTATCACTTTTTTATCAATATACTTTGAGCAAAAATAAAGGGTTATTGAAACCCTTTATTAATTATTGTTACGTTGAAATAATTTGTTTAAATCTTTTCAAGTAAAACGCCTGACTCAACATGATGAGTAAAAGGGAACTGATCGAACATTGCGAACTTCACAATTCGATGGGTTTGGGTCAGTGTGTTGAGGTTGTCATGTAAGGTATCTGGATTACATGAGATATAGAGAATACGCTCGAATCCTTGTAGAAGTTTCAGCGTTTCATCATCAATTCCTGCTCGTGGCGGATCGACGAAAACCGTGTCAAAGTCATAGCTTTGAATGTCGATATTGGCTTCTTGCAAGCGTCTAAATTTACGTTCGCCCTGATAAGCCTGAGTAAATTCTTCCGCCGATAAACGTGCAACCTGAATATTTTCAATCTGGTTCTGCTCAATATTCCATTGCGCTGCATAGACCGAAGATTTTGCCAGCTCAGTGGCAAGGACACGTTTAAACTTCAAAGACAATGGCAGGGTAAAGTTGCCGTTACCACAATACAATTCTAAAAGATCTTTTTGAGATCCTTGTGCGGCATCACAAGCCCACTCCAACATATGCTGGCACACTTGCGCATTGGGTTGGGTAAAACTACTTTCAATTTGTTTATATTTAAAAGTACGGCCATGAACATTCAACTGTTCAACCACATAGTCTTCGCCAATAATAACTTTTTGACCACGGCTACGGCCCATAATTTTAATATTCAGCTTTTCAGCTAACGCTTTAGCCGCTGTTTCCCATTCTTCATCCAGTTTACGATGATAAATCAGCGTAACCAGCATTTCTCCGCTTAATGTAGCAAGAAAGTCCGCTTCAAAAATACGTTGCGATAAAACAGGGACTGCTTTTAATTCTTTTAACAGACGAGGCATCAAGTCATTAATACTTTGATCCGCGATAGGAAACTCATCCACACGAACAACGTCTTTTTGCTTACCATCTTCAGCACGTTCAAACATGGCATAGAACATATCGTCTTCTGTATGCCAGATACGAAATTCGGCACGCATACGGAAATGTTGTTCTGGTGATTGAAACACTTCTAAAGCTGGTGGATTGAACGGAGCAAACTGTGCGGTGATTCGTTCAACTTTCTCTTGAAGTTGCTGCTGGTAAGATACGGTCATAAACAAGAAAACTATAGGTGAAATCTAAACAGGAATGGTATCAAAAAAAGTGCTACAAGGTGCAGGGAAATTATCAAATTTGCTTATTTGTAAGATGGTTTCTGATTCAGAACATTTTCAATAAATATCGATTTAAGCTCACGATATTGTTGTGGTGAGAAACCTGAACATCTTTGTTTGAGCTGATTGTATTGCTGGACTAAGTCTGGATGATGTCGCAATTGATCTCGGAAGGTGAGAAAGTTTTTAAATTCTGAGCCAGTCACAACGATTTGCAATGCGATATCATGTTCTGAGGATTCAAGCATACACAGCTCATGTGTGCGTAAAGTATCAAGTTTCTCCTTAAAATCAAGTTGTTTAAGCTGTTCAATGGTCTGCAAAAAATCTTTTGCTGATACTTCGATATAAATATCTAAATCACCTTTTGAAATCGCATTGGGAATAGCGGAGGAACCGATATGTTCAATCACGGCAAAAGGGATAAGCTGCTCGATCTTGTTTTTATAATCTTTGAAAAGCCGAGCGCAATTCGGCTGATATTCTGTGGACAAAAAGAACTGCATTAAAAGCGTCTCATTTTATTCTTGATGTTATGTACTTCAAAATAATAAAAAACCCGAACCATGTAAACATGATTCGGGTCATTGAGAGATTTAGTATCTCTCGGAAAGGAGAATATTAGTCTTCAGATAAGGTCATCAAGCTTGCGTTACCGCCAGCTGCTGCTGTGTTCACGCTGATTGCGCGTTCAATCACAAGACGTTCTAACGGAATTTGCTCATTGGCTTGAAGCTGAGTAATGCCAACAATTGCGCCTGAACGGGCAGCAACTTTAGTTTGCAAATCTTGTAACTGTTCAACAGAACCATGATGAAGTACGGCATCAAAGGCATCTTTTTCAACACTTGAGATGACAGTGATCGCATCTAAAACATCTTTCGGTAAAGACGCTTTGTGTTTCACCAAGAATGCATTGTCTTTCAACACAGCCGCTGTACTGCTCACTGCGAAAATCGCAAGCAATTGTTGAAGCTGACTTGCATCGTCATTGGCAATTGAAAGCACACGATGACGAGGCAGGATAATGTACTGGTTACTTTCGCCAGTCGGACCTTGCAACTCGTAGAATTTACCTACACCAAATGCTGGAATTGTAGGTACTGCTTGAGCCATGTGTTGTTTCGCCCAAGCCATCAAGCTTTGGTAAGCAACATTTGATACCGCATCAAAGTTAGAGATTTCAGCTTTCACCGCAAATGGAGTCGCCAATACTTTCTCTGAACAATGTTCCATCAAGCGGTACATATAAAGTGGACCACCAGCTTTCGGACCAGTACCAGACAAGCCTTCACCACCAAATGGTTGTACGCCTACCACTGCACCAACGATATTACGGTTAATATATAAGTTGCCCACTTCCGCACGTTGAATCACCGTATTAATGGTTTCATCGATACGGGTATGTAAACCCATCGTCAAGCCGTAACCTTTTGCATTGATACGATCGATCAACTGCTCAAGCTCACCGTATTTATACGTGATGATGTGGAGTACAGGACCAAATACTTCACGCTCAAGGTCATCAAGGTTTGGTAATTCGATCGCCGTTGGCGGAACAAAAGTACCTTGTGCAAGTGTCTGTTGGCTTGCAGCATCGTTAAACATCAATTGATGAACAGGATAACCCTTAGATTTCATCTTTTGAATGTGCGTATCGATGGTTTGTTTTGCTTCGGTATCGATGACTGGACCAATGTCAGTTTTTAAGATCGCTGGGTTACCTACGATCAACTGTTGCATTGCACCTTTCAGCATTTTGATAACGGTTGCAGCGCTGTCTTCTTGTACACATAAGATACGAAGTGCAGAACAACGTTGACCAGCACTGTCGAATGCAGAACTAACAACATCGAGAACCACTTGTTCAGTGAGTGCAGAAGAATCGACGATCATCGCATTCTGACCACCTGTTTCCGCGATTAACGGAATTGGTTGACCATTTGGAGATAAACGTTTTGCGACAGTCTTTTGCAAGATTTTGGCAACTTCAGTCGAACCCGTAAACATGATGCCTTGGATGCGGTCATCTTGGCTCAATTGAGCACCTACAGTTTCACCGCGACCAGGAAGAAGTTGAACAACGCCGTGTGGCACGCCAGCTTCCCAAAGCATTTGTACGGCTTGTGCTGCAATCAATGGCGTTTGTTCAGCTGGTTTTGCAATAACACAGTTACCGCTCACCAATGCCGCTGCAATCTGACCAGAGAAAATCGCAAGAGGGAAGTTCCATGGGCTAATACACAATACAGTACCTAATGGCTTCACTTGTGCATTGGCTGGCAGGTTTTCAATTTGAGTTGCGTAGTAACGTAAAAAATCTACTGCTTCACGAACTTCTGCAATCGCATTGGCATAGGTTTTACCACTTTCGCGGCAAAGTAAAACCATAAGCTCCTGAATACGAGCTTCCATTAAGTCAGCCGCACGCTTTAAGCAAGCAGCACGTTCAACTTTATCGGTTGCAGCCCAGCTTTGTTCAGCTTGTACTGCAGCTTCTAATGCCAGTTGTACATCAGCGCTGGTTGCTTCGTTAACATAACCCACAACTTCGCTGTTTTGTGCAGGGTTTGTAATTGCAAGTGCATTACTTTGATCATGAACAGTTGATTCAAAACCAAGTAATGGTGCACTTTTCCAAATCTGGCTACGTAGCTTTTGTGCAGTCGCGTCCAAATCTGCTAATGGTTGATCGTTATTGAGATCAAAACCACTTGAGTTTGGACGTAATGGATAAAGATCATGCGGAAGTGGAATTGCAGGATGTTTTAAACCAAGCTGGCCTTCATCTTTCGCTGAAGTCTGGATGTCTTTGATTGGAGACTGAATGAGATCTTCAACTTTTAAAGTCTTATCTGCAATACGGTTTACGAATGAGGTGTTGGCACCATTTTCAAGTAAACGACGAACCAAGTAAGCCAATAATGTTTCATGGTTACCTACAGGTGCGTAAACACGACATGGAACACCAAGCTTATTGTCTTCTTTAGAACCGACCACTTGCTCGTACAATGGCTCACCCATACCGTGCAAGCATTGGAACTCGTATTGACCTGGGTAATATTTGCTTGGATCTGCCAGATTGTAGATCGTTGCAAGTGATTGCGCATTGTGTGTCGCAAACTGTGGATACACTTGTTCCGGTGCAGCAAGTAATTTTTTCGCACAGGCAATGTAAGACAAGTCAGTGTGAACTTTACGGGTAAACACAGGGTAGTCGGTCATACCATCAATTTGCGCTTTCTTGATTTCGCTGTCCCAATACGCACCTTTCACCAAACGGATCATCAGGCGTTTGTTACTGCGTTTTGCAAGATCAACGATATAATCAACAACGTAGAAACAACGTTTTTGGTAAGCCTGAATAACGAAACCAATGCCTTTCCAATCCGCAAGTTTTGGTTCGAAACATAGGCGTTCAAGCAATTCGAGTGAAATTTCTAGACGTTCAGATTCTTCAGCATCGATGTTTAAACCGATATCGTATTGTTTTGCCAAGCACGCGAGTTCAAAAACCTTGTTGTAAAGCTCATGATGAACACGGTCGATTTGCGCACGTTGATAACGTGGGTGCAATGCAGAAAGCTTGATTGAGATACCCGGGCCGTCATAGACACCACGACCATTCGATGCTTTACCAATGGCATGGATTGCTTGAGTATAGTCGTTGTAATAACGCTCAGCATCATGTTCAGTTAGGGCAGCTTCACCCAACATGTCGTATGAGTAGCGGAAACCTTTGTGCTCAAATGGTTTAGCATGTTCAAGTGCTTCACCAATGGTTTCACCAGTCACGAATTGCTCGCCCATCATACGCATTGCAACGTCAACGGCTTTACGGATAATACCGCGACCACTGCGTGCCAATAGGCCAGTTAAAACACTCGATAAACTGGTTTGCTTTGGTGTTTCCATTAACTTACCAGTTAACATTAAACCCCAAGCAGCGGCATTGACGAACATCAGGTTACTTTGACCAACGTGTTCTTTCCAGTTGCCTTGGTTGATTTTGTCGCGAATCAATAAATCACGTGTTGCTGTATCTGGAATACGAAGCAATGCTTCTGCCAAACACATGAGTGCGACACCTTCTTGTGAAGAAAGTGAGAATTCTTGAAGTAAACCTTGAACGATACCAGCTTTACCCGCTGAACTTTTACGCTCACGTAAGTTGTGCGCTAAGCTAAATGCAAGCTCATAAATTTTATGGTCAAGTTCAGGAGAGATGTTGGCTGCTTCAGCAAGTACAGCGACTGCTTCAGGCTCTGCACGGCGCCATGCCGTATTGATGCGTTGCTCAAACTCACTTTTTTCTTTAAATTCGGTAATATAACCGTCTGCGTGAGCTGTATCCATTTGTGCGGGAGTATCCAATGTATTCATGCTAAATTCCAATAACAATCTCTAAAATATATTGAGCAGAGAGGTTTAGATAATTTATCATTACAGAATAAATCCCGAGTAACTCACTATAATTTGCTTATTTTTTAGAGGAAAATTCAGTTGAATGGCCCTATTTATACCTTAGATCGAACCGATCTGAAAATTCTGGATATTCTTCAAGCAGATGGAAGAATTTCTAACAGTAAATTAGCAGAACTCGTGAACCTTTCACCGACTGCGGTGATGGCGCGCGTGCAGAAGTTGACGAAGGATGAGTTTATCTTGGGCTATGAGGCAAAACTCAATCCGAATAAGCTCAATGCCAATTTTCTGGTCTTTGTGGAAGTGCTACTCGATAAGACCACACCGCATGTGCTGGATGATTTTATTGACGCAGTCACGCAATATCCAGAAATTGTGGAATGTCATATGGTCAGTGGTGGTTTTGATTTTCTGATTAAACTGCGTAGTGCGGGTATGGAGGAGTTTCGTCGTATTGCAGGGCAGATTCTATGGCAATTGCCTGGGGTGAAGGAAACACGTAGTTATCCTGTAATGCAGGTGGTGAAAGATAGCTCGAAAATAAAAATTAAATCGCGTACAAAATTTTAAATAAAAAAAGGGGCCCGAAAGCCCCTTAAATTTTTCAGCAAAATTATTTCATTTCGCGTGCATAGATTTCATCAGCTTGTTCGAAGCGACTTGTTACAGCAGCATTTGGTGCTTTACCTAGTAAGCTCACCACCACGATGCTGATCAAGGCGAAAACGAAGCCTGGAATAATTTCATAGATACCAGTGTAGCCAAAGAAGTTTTTCCAAAGGATGACCGTCAAAGCACCCACAACCATACCTGCCAATGCGCCGTTCAAGGTCATGCGTTTCCAGAACAAAGAGAGCAGAATCAATGGACCGAATGCGGCACCAAAACCAGCCCAAGCATAAGCAACCAAGCCAAGAACCTTACTTTCAGGGTTTTGGGCTAGGAAAAGCGCAAGCATCGCCACTGCAATAACCATCGCACGACCAATCCAAACCAACTCTTTCTGAGATGCGTTTTTACGGATAAAGCCTTTGTACAAATCTTCGGTTAGTGCACTTGAACATACCAGTAACTGACAGCTCAATGTACTCATAATTGCAGATAAAATCGCAGCAAGGATCACACCCACAACCCAAGGGTTGAATAAGATTTTAGTGAGTTCCATGAACACAGTTTCAGGGTTAGCTGTTACTGCTGCTGCAAATTCAGGATGCATCTGGAAGTATGCAATACCGATAAAGCCTGAACCGACTGCACCCGCTAAGCAAAGAATCATCCAAGTCATACCAATACGGCGAGCCGCTGGAATTGATTTCACAGAATCAGCAGCCATAAAGCGTACAAGAATGTGTGGTTGACCAAAATAGCCTAGACCCCAAGCCGCAGCAGAAAGAATCGCAACAACACTCAAGTTGGTCGCAAAGTCAAATGCATGTGGGCGAACACTTTCGATAACGGCAGTAAACTCTTCCATGCCAATGCCTAAAGACATGTAGGTCACGATTGGAAGGAGTAATAATGCGAAAATCATTAAGCCTGCTTGGAAGGTATCTGTCCAGCTGATCGCAAGGAAGCCACCGATACAAACATAACCGATTGTTGCGAATGCACCGAGCCATAATGCTGTGCTATACGGCAATTGGAACAATGTTTCAAACAAACGTGCGCCAGCGACCATGCCAGAAGCACAATAAATCGCAAAGAATACAAGAATAATCAATGCAGATGTGACGCGTAGGATTTTCTTCTGGTCATCGAAGCGACCAGTAAAATAATCCGGTAAGGTGAGGGCATTATTTTGCACTTCGGTGTGTACACGTAAACGGCCTGCAACCAGATACCAGTTTAACCATGCACCAATAATCAAACCGATGGCAATCCACGATTCTGATAATCCAGTTAAGTAAATGGCCCCTGGTAAACCCATGAGTAACCAGCCACTCATATCTGATGCGCCTGCGGATAAAGCAGTAACAAAACTGCCTAGACTTCGGCCTCCAAGAATATAATCATCAAGATTTTTGGTAGAAAAATAGGCGTATAAACCGATGCCAAGCATGGCCAGAATATAGACCACGAATACAACAACTGTGGGATTCGAAAAATTCATAATGGATGCCTGTCCTTACATATCCATAATTTGCAATCACACCTGAATAGTAAAAAATGAATGACTATTCTTGGGATTGATAAGGTCACAGATTCAAGCATGAATGATTTTTGAAACACTGTTATTTTTATGTATTGTGTTTGTATTGTTTATGTAAAAATAAATAAGTGTATGAATCTTAATTTTTTTATTCGAAAAAGTGACTTTTTTTTCTCCAAAAAAGTTTTTTGTTTTGATTGAAATTCAACCTAAATGTTTTCAAAAGTTACAAAATAGAAAAACTACAGTTGTAGATTAAATTTTAACTGTTAAAAAGTGAGCAAAAATTTTGACACATGATGTTACAAGCGCATTATTTTAGAGAAAGTCCTTAATAAAAAAATATCAGGTTAAGCAGTTTTGCTAATGAAAAGTAGCTTGAAATCTTTCATATTAATTCATTGCACTATAAGGGTGCATTCTCTGAGAGAAATGGAAGTGAATACGGTTCAAGCGGCAACAATAAGAATAGAGCATGATTTGCTGGGTGCAAAAGAAGTTCCAGCAGATTGTTATTATGGAATCCATACTTTACGCGCAATTGAGAATTTTAAAATTTCGTCGCAAAAGGTTGGACAAAATGGCTATTTTATCCGTGCATTGGCGCAAGTTAAAAAAGCCTCGGCACAAACCAATTTAAGTTTTGGAAAATTAACCGAAACTCAAAGTCTAGCGATTCAGCATGCCTGTGATGCCTTAATTACAGAAACAGAAACATGGCAGGATTCTTTCCCGATCGATATCTATCAGGGTGGTGCCGGGACTTCGATTAATATGAATAGCAATGAAGTCATTGCCAATATTGCACTTGAGTCATTAGGTCATCAAAAAGGCCAATATGATGTCATCCATCCCAATGATCATGTCAATAAATCCCAATCGACCAATGATGTTTATCCAACAGCAATTCGACTATCGACTTACTGCTCACTGGATCCCTTGTTTGTGCAAATGGATAAATTGATTACTTCATTTGAAAATAAAGCAGTTGAATTCCGCTATGTCTTAAAAATGGGGCGCACCCAATTACAAGATGCCGTACCCATGACACTTGGGCAAGAGTTTCGTGCCTTTGCAACTCTATTAAAAGAAGACTTGCGATTGATTAAGCGTACCCGTGAATTATTACTCGAAGTGAATCTGGGGGCGACTGCGATTGGTACAGGGGTGAATACACCCAAAGGTTATGCAGCGAAAGTGGTCTCTTGCTTAAAGGAGATTACAGGCTTAAAACTGGTGGGGGCAGAAGACTATGTCGAAGCAACCAGTGATTGTGGTGTCTTTATTATCTTATCAAGTGCGTTAAAACGTCTGGCATGCAAGCTTTCAAAAATCAGTAATGACTTACGTCTGCTAAGTTCTGGGCCACGTACGGGTTTAGGTGAAATTCAATTGCCTGAGCTACAGGCGGGTTCTTCAATCATGCCAGCAAAAGTCAATCCAGTCATTCCTGAGGTCGTAAATCAGATTGCATTTAAAGTAATTGGTAATGATCTTACGATTACTTTTGCTGCTGAAGCAGGGCAGTTACAGCTGAATGTGATGGAACCTGTGATTGCAATTTCATTAAACGAATCAATTGAGTTATTAACGCATGCTATGCAAAGTCTGGATGAGAAATGCGTGCGTGGGATCAAGGCGCATGAACAGGCTTGTCATGATGCAGTGATGCGTAGTGTTGGAATTATTACCTTACTTGATCCATTATTGGGTCATGCGCTCTGTGATGAAATTGGTAAGCAATGTATTGCTGAGAATAAAACCATTCAGGATGTAGTTTTAGAGCGAGGTTTACTGACTCAGGCTCAACTTGATGAAATTTTCTCTTTTGAAAATCTGGTTTCAGAGGTGGATGGCATTCCTGTAGATTACGTTGCTTAATGAATGTAATAGTCTCAAAAACAAAAAAGCCCAGTAAATGTACTGGGCTTTTTATCGAGATTTATAAAATTATAAACCTGATTCGTATTCACTATTTGAAAGTAATTTTTCGACATCCGCCATATTGTCGGGTTTGATCTTGTAAATCCAGCCTTTGCCATACGGTTCATCATTCACGAAATCTGGATCATCTTCAAGATCAGTATTTACTTCAACCACTGTGCCTGAAACAGGGGCATGAATATCTGATGCTGTTTTTACAGATTCTACAATACCTGCCTGTTCTGTCGCGGTTACATGGCTGCCCACTTCTGGGGTTTCCACATAAACCAAATCACCCAACTCATCTTGTGCATGGTCAGTAATGCCTGTTACAACGAGGTCACCCTCGATTCTTACCCATTCATGCGTGCGTGCATATTTCAATTCTGCTGGATGATTCATGACAACTCCTTAACAATCTGTCGTATCATTTTTATTTGGTTTATACATGCTTTTCAATAAAAACAAAAGCTTTAGGCATAGAAGATCTTATAAGTAAGGATCTTTACGCCAGTTACTTGGACTACGGCCACTCCAGCGCTTAAAGGCACGGCTAAAATTCGCAACATCAGAATAGCCAAGCTCATCTGCAATCTGTTCCAGACTATAATCCGTTCGGGAAAGCAGGGAGGTGGCATGACGATAACGAACTTCATCTACTAAGGTCGAAAAAGAAGTTCCTTCTGCTGCCAACTGACGCTTTAAAGTGCGGTCAGACATATGCAAGCGTTCAGCTACACTTTCAATACTGAGGTAATGCTGTTCTGAATTGGTGAGAATATCACGGACACGCATCGCTAAACGACGACGTTCGCCAAGTGCTGACAGTTCAGTTTCACATTGATTAATGGCAATCTGGCTGGCAATCGGATCAGCATTAACCATTTTCAAACCCAGATACTTTTTATCAAAGCTTGAGATTAAATGCGGCTGGTTAAAACGAATGCTGCTACTGAGTTTATCTTTATATTTTTCAAAGCCTGCTGGTTCTGGGAAATCCAGATCCACTTCACCGCTTAAATCTTCTATGCCAGTTAAGGCTCTTGCCATGGTCATGATGCCAATGGTCAAACCTAAAATAATTTCGGTGCGTAAAGGCTCAACTTCGATATCACATTGCAGTTGTAAGGTCGCCTTAGGCCCGAAAGTTGAAAAATAAAGCTGTAAAAAAGGCAGACGTAATTGAATAAAGCGGCTTGCCAATGCAATTGCATCGGTAATGTCATGCGCCGTCATAATGGCATAGCCGATAAAGCCGTGAATGGAAATACGCATTTGCGTACCAAGGTGAAAACCTAGTGTACTTTCACCAGTAAGGCGCAAAGAATGCTTCACCAATTCATTGGCAATCGGCGTTGGAATTCGATAATTCGGATCAGCCAGTTGTTCGCTCGTTAAATGAAATGGAGCAAATAAGGTTTCGTCGCTATATCCCCAGCGAGAAACCACATCTAATAGCAATAAGCCATAGACGCCTGGTATTCCTTGATCTTGACGAGTTGTGCTTGTTTTCATGTGCTTTCCGTGGCGCTCATCAATTTTGCCAATATCTTTTAAACTTTAAAGTCTTAAACATCTTTACATGAAATAAAATAATCAATCTTAAAAATTGTTGGACAAAACAGTCACTGAATGTCCGAGCCTTAAGCCGCTCTTCTAAATACCAAAATTTTGGTTGTAGATATTAATAGCACATCACCATGCTGGTTCAAAGCTTGGGTTACGTAGCTGACGATACCGCGGTCAGGTTTTGTTTTAGACGGAACAATTGCCGTAATTTCCACTTCAACATGAATTTTATCGCCCGCGCGTGTCGGTCGTGGCCAGCGTAAGCTTGACTCGGTTCCCAACAAGCCACCTGCCACTGGAAAACATTCAGTCCAAAGGCGCATGGTCACGGCAGAGGTGTGCCATCCGCTCGCTGCCAAGCCTTGAAAAATAGGATGTTCAGCAGCAGCTTGCTCATCGGTATGAAAGGGTTGAGGGTCGTATTGATTGGCAAATTGTTTTACTTCTTCAAGTGTCATTTCATATTCACGGCTGATGAAGCGATCACCAATATTAAGGTCTTCTAAATACAACATTATTCTGTGTCCTGCGTTACCCGTTGTTCAACCAGAAAACCGCCTGTCTGACGTTTCCACAGTTGAGCATATAAACCATCCTGAGCAATAAGTTGTTCATGTGTGCCTTGCTCAGCGATTCTGCCTTGATCAAGCACAATGAGACGATCCATTTGTGCAATAGTAGATAAACGGTGAGCAATTGCAATGACCGTTTTGCCAACCATCAAGTCATTTAAACTGCTTTGAATCGCTGCTTCGACCTCGGAATCAAGGGCGCTGGTCGCTTCATCTAATATTAAAATTGGTGCATCTTTTAGGAAAACCCGTGAAATTGCAATACGTTGGCGTTGTCCACCAGACAGTTTGACACCACGTTCACCCACATAAGCATCGAATCCAACACGGCCTTTCATATCGGTTAGCTGCGGAATAAACTCTTCCGCTTTGGCTTTTTTGACAGCCTGTTGAATTTCAGCTTCAGTTGCATTTGGACGACCGTATTTAATATTTTCGGCAACGGTACGATGTAGCAGAGAGGTGTCTTGTGTCACTAAGGCAATATTGGCACGTAAACTATCTTGGGTTACATCATGAATATTTTGTCCATCAATCAAAATACGACCTTGGTTGATGTTATAGAAGTGCAAGAGCAGTTGAATCAGCGTTGATTTTCCCGCACCAGAACGACCGACAATCCCAATTTTCTCCCCAGGTTTGATGGTCAGGTTAAAATGGTCAATCACATTTTTCTGATTATATGCAAAATTGACATCTTCAAAACGAATCTCGCCGTGCTGTACTTTTAATTCAGTGGCATTTTCCTTGTCCTGAATCTGGATCGGTTTGCCCAGTGTTTTCATACCATCCTGAATGGTACCGACATTTTCAAACAGCATGGTAATATGCCACATGATAAATTCGGCTAGACTATCCAGCTTGAGTACCATCGCTGTAGTCGCAGCAATGACCCCAATTGCTGCCTGACCTTGTGTCCACAGCCAAACCGATGTACCAATCACACTAATAAACAGGAACGCGCTGAGTAAACGAATACTGATCTGGTATTTCACACCCAGACGCATTTGTTTATAGACCGTCACCATAAATTCCTGCATCGACTCTTTGGCATATTGGCTTTCACGACCCGCATGAGCAAAAAGTTTTACAGTTTGAATATTAGTATAGGCATCGGTGACGCGACCTGTCATGACTGAACGTGCATCGGCCTGTTGCTGGGAGATTCTACCCAGTCGTGGAATAAAGTAGCTGGCAATCGCAATAAATAAGGCTAACCATAAAATCAGGGGAACAATCAGCACAGGCGAAATTGCACCCATGACCAGACTAATGGTAACAAAATAGACCAGTACATAAACCAGCATATCACCAAGAATCATCCAGAATTCACGTACTGCCAGCGCAGTCTGCATCACTTTGGCGGAAAGGCGGCCAGCAAAATCGGTATGGAAGAAATCCAGACTTTGTTGCAACAGTAAATTATGAAAGCGCCAACGCATACGCATTGGAAAGTTACTAAACAATACTTGGTGTTTGATAATCGATTGCAGGCTAACAAAGAAAATATTGGCAAACAAAATGCTGATCAGGATGGTTAAATTCTGCTGATTGTTTTCTAAAAAGGTGTTTGGCTGACTTTTAGTGAGCCAGTCGACCAATTTACCAATATAGGAAAAGAATAAAGCTTCAAAGCAAGCTGCAGCAGCAGTACATGCAATCAGTAAAAATAGAAAAGGGCGAATGCCTTGAGTTGATTGCCAAACGAAAGCAAAAAAGGTAGTCGGTAATGGTTTGTTTAAGTCTTTGGTGGGGTATGGATCGACTAGCTTCTCAAACCATCGCAGCATTTCGGTTTCCTCTAATCTAAAGTACTAATTCAGCTTGTTCTGTAGCATAGCAGAAAATCAGCAATAGAGATGAGAAAAGGGCACCAATAAAAAAGCCATATCGTATAAAGGATATGGCCCAAAATGGTCTGATTTTATAGTTGTTCTAAAGAATGAGCATTAACCAAAAAATTGTAAAATCGTCTGAATAACAACAACATTTACAAGGTCAATGAAGAATGCACCAACAAGTGGAACGATTAAGAATGCTCTATGAGATGGACCATACATATTGGTAATGGCCTGCATGTTAGCAATCGCATTGGGTGTTGCTCCCATGCCAAAGCCGCATAGACCGGAGGCTAATACTGCCGAATCGTAATTTTTCCCCATTACGCGGAAAGAGACATAAACTGCAAATACCCACATTGCAATCGATTGAGCAATGAGTAAGATAATCATTGGAATCGCAAGATCAGCCAATTGCCAAAGTTTCAATGAAACCAAAGCCATTGCCAAGAATAATGCGAGTGCTGTATTACCAAACACATCAATTGAACGGTCAAAGATTTCCTGTTTTAAACCAGTTTCCAGAACGTTTCTCAATAGAATACCGCCGCCCAATGCCCAGACGAAGGTCGGCAGTTCAAACGCCGTACCCATGGTTAAGTTCTTCATGGTTTCAGCAAATGCCAAGGCAAATGCAAACATGCCTAAAGTCACAATTGCATTATCAGCAGTAATCAAACGTACTTTTTGAGGTGCTTCAAAAGTGTATTCACTCTCTGTGAGAGGAGCATCTTTATTTTCTGCACGGGTTTCTGCTTTTAATGGAGAAGCCAGATTATGTTTACGAATCAGGTAGCGAGCCAATGGGCCACCCATTAAGCCGCCAACCACCATACCAAAGGTTGCACTTGCAATTCCCATTGGCAAGGCGCCTTCAACTGCATATTTGGTTTCAAAGATTGGTCCCCAAGCTCCAGCAGTACCTAAGCCGCCGACTAAGGCAATTGAGCCCGCAATAACACCCATCAATGGATCTAGACCGACCATAGAAGCAATCACCATGCCTACGCCATTCTGGATTAAAACAAAGAATGAAATGGCAATCAGAAAGATGATTAATGGTTTCCCGCCTTCTTTAAGCTTTGCAAAGTTAGCACTTAAACCGATTGATGCAAAAAACATCAACATAAATGTATCTTGCATCGGTTTATTTACTGAAATGGTATAACCCGCAAACTGGTGGATTAAGTAGAAGATGATTGCACCAACCAGACCGCCAGCAACGGGCTCGGGAATATTGTATTTGGTCAAAAAAGGGATGCGCTGATTTAGAATGCGTCCTACATAGAGGACCAACACCGCTAGCATGAGCGTATATGTTGGATTAAGTGTGAAATCCATAGATGTCCTTAAAGAATGAATCACAAAGCATGCAAATGCTGTTGAGCGCGCTAGATTAAATTAAAAAAAATTCCTTTGAAATAATTGATTTTTGCTGAATCGTGAAGTTTTTAAAATTTATCCATGCTTTGAATGAGTGGAAGAAAAAAAAGAAGAAAATTACAGTAAATTTAAGCATTTAATTTAATAGTTTTTTATAAAAAACTATCATTTTTCCTATGCGTTATCGTCGTTGAAAGCATGTCAATTTTCTGGAAATTGATCAATTGTCTGAAAGGCTAAATTTTATGCATCTATCACGATATCAACTTCAAAAAGTAGAATAAAAAAAGAGAGAAAGCGTTGTATCGAACATTTTTTATAAGCATAAATCAAATAATATTCACTTATTTCTATCGCACAAAATTTTTGTATTTCGCTGCTTTACATTTTCTGGTCAAAAGTATTCAAACACGATAAAAACCAAAACAGAAAGACCATTTTTTTAAATGAAAAAGACAATATATTGAGAGGCTTAATTTTTTTGTTGTATGAGAAACTTGAATGAATAAAAAACATATTATTTTGGCGACGATTGTTGGTTTGGTGATTGGCGGTTTGCTTGGCTCATTGGGCTATTCAAAAACAGCTGCGCGTTATGATGCGATGACGACAGCCTGTGTGATGGTCAATCAAGCGGTAGAAAATGAATTGTTAACACCAGAACAAGTGAAATTATTGGGGTCTTTAACTGGGCAGAGCCTCAAGCAGGACTATCCATCTGTTGCTGCAAAATTCAATTTTTCTGAAAAACAATTGGCCAATGCTTCAGAAGGTTCAAATTGCAGCCAGTTTATTGTGGGTGTAAATGAAGCGAAGTAATCTTTATTAATCAGAAAAGCTCAATTTGTATTGGGCTTTTTTGTGATTTATGGACGGTACAAAAGGGCATACCATGATGGATACAGTGAGCGTATACTGATGAGGTGTACTAAAATCACATAGGATCAAAAAATGCTGATTAAATTTGCAGTTCGATTCATGAGTGTTTTGTTGAGTGTACTTGCTTTGGTCGCCATCATTATCCATTTCTTCTTTTCAAGTCATTTAACGACTGATTTATGGATCATTATGGTTCCAGTGATCTTGGGGATTCCGATGCTAACATCTGTCGTTATTGCCAAAGATGAAGAGTTAAGCCTGCACTAGCAGTACCAATTTAATACTTTAAAAGTCCATCAAAAGGTGGGCTTTTTTGGTTTCTATGCTATAACAGGACTTCCAATCATAAAGGAGTCTGAAGTGGTTATTTCCCAAATCAAGACAAGTTTAGATCAAGAATATGATTTATTCACTCAATCTCAAAGTTATCAGTTGTACAAAAATAGTGAGATACCTCTTAAAGCATTATTCTTTAGTGAAGCGCTTAAATCACTTAAATATCCGCATAGTCATTTGATCCCTTTGGGAGGCGGTATCTATAAATTTATGAATTTTAATAATTTTGAGTTAGATGTAAATTTATTTGATACGCCACAGTTTAAGAATAAAACTGGATTTATCAATTGGATTTCAGACACATTGCATAAAAATATTTATAGTTAGTGATAAATTTAAAATATTGACCAATTTGTCATATAAAACGCTCATCTTCAGCAATGAATTTGAGCGTTTTGTTTTATGAAGATGAATAAAAATACTTAGTTCTTTTACATTTCTTTTAGGTGGTTATTGGCCTTATAAATCTGTCGTTTCTCTGGCGAATAAAGAGATATTTAATATTCATTTCTCATTCAGGTTACTTAAAAAAACATGGCTTACTTTTCATAACCGAATCTGTCTGTTTTGCATCTATTTATCTCGTTAGCTTATTAAGTAATCACTTTTGATGATTTAGCTAAGGAGAAAAATATGGACACTATCCAGTTTTCAGATTGCGCTAAAGCTTGTCTGGTTTGCTCATTAACTTGTACCACGTGTGCATCGGCCTGTTTAGAAGAGGAAAAGGTCGAGATGATGCGGGAGTGTATTACCCGATGTCTGGAATGTTCAGATATTTGTATGTTATGTGCCAAAGCACATCAGCGAGAATCAGTTTTTCTGGCTGAGATGTGCCAGATCTGCGCAAAAATATGTGATTGGTGCGCGAAGGAATGTATTAAACATGCCTCTGAACATTGTCAGCAATGTGCTGAAACTTGTCATCAATGCGCCATCGAATGTAGAAGAATGGCAGCCTAATTGAATTAATATTGATGAAGAGTGCAGATCGTAAAGAAATTATAGCTGATATCGATAATGAAAAAATGCTGTTAAGAAATTGTGAGGACTGTAAAGATAACGACCTGTTATATAGTCAAAATATTCACTTAGCTGAAAAGCAGCAATGATTGGAAAGCTTATCATTTGATAGGCTTTTTTTATGTATGAATAATCCAAGTTACACAAACTCAATGTAAGTTCTTCGCTTTTGATCAAAGATTACCGATGCAAACAGCTAAAAATAACAATTTTACTTAAGATAAAAACTTAATTATTAAATGAGAGCATTATCAAATGACGAATAACTTTGAAAAAAACTTTAAAAAATCTCCTAACTTAACTGTTACAACTTCGATCATTGATCGTTTTAGTCCAAAGTTCTGGCGTGTAGACGGTCCGCAGACCATGTCTTTTGCAATTACGAATTTTGGTAACGGTTTTGAAGCATGTTTCCGTTCTCGTACCACCACTGATCTAGTGGGTATTAGTTGGGATTCTTATGATGTAAAAGATCATAAATTTCTCGCCTATGAAACCAAATATGACTACAGCGGTACAGTTTGGGATTTTGATATTGAATTATCGGCAAGTATGCCAACGTTAAATAATCCTGCTTTAACACCAACGCTGACTGTGCAATATCATGAAAATGGGGCCGATAAAGTTGCCTATATTGTGCTGTTTAATTATGCCGACCAGCCAGCCTCACGATCAGCGCATATTCATATCAATTGGGATACCGTCAAGGCAGGCTTCTCTGCAACAGACGTATTTCCTGTAAGTAACATTCAACGTATTTCTTTTTCTGGATTTACAATGAGTTACAATGGACACTCAACACTTCCATTAGCTCAGGCAGAAGATGGGTATATCCGAGTGACGAACTCCGTCACCACAGGCCCAAATGCCAAGCTGACTTTGAATCGGGTCTCAGTTCCTGCGCATGAGTATGGCATTTGTACCAGTTATGATGATCATTATGATCTCAATCCGCAACGACTGGTCGATAACATGGCGGCTTTGGGTTATCACGGCTTGATTAATCATTATTGTGGCATGTCTAAATATCCTGAAATGTCATGGAAAGCCGATATTAATAAATGGCAAATTCCAGATCCATTATTAAGCAATGCAGATGTGGTTAATCCATGTACCCGAAAATGGCATGAACATTTTGCTCAGGCATTACATTGTGCCGATATGCAGCCTGTGTTTGGGGTGAGCTTTGAAATGTATTCATTGGGTGCCAATGAATTCTGGGCACAGCGTGACTGGAATAGTGATCTGGGCCGTACAGGTTATGAGCCACCAAGTTATTTCTTTAGTCCATGTGATCAAAATGCACAGGCTTATTTGCATAAAGCGTTTATTGAGTTTGCAGATACGATGGCTGTTGGCGGATGTGAAGTGAATATGCAAATTGGCGAGCCGTGGTGGTGGTATAACCAGGGCACAGATCTCCCATGTGTTTATGATTACCCAACCAAACTGGCTTTTAATGCGGATACTGGTTTATATGCGCCGAATTTAGGCACGATCTACGAAGCCATGAATAAGACGGGAACGCCGTATGATGAGTTTAAAAGCTGGTTAAGAAACAAGTTGGGACAGACCTGTCAGGATATTCGTACTGTGGTTAAGGCAAAATATCCTCAAGCCAAAGTCTGCCCATTAATTTTCTTCCCGACAATTCGCACGCCAATTGAGACTCTGGTAACGGATATCAATTATCCGCGTCAACATTACTCATATCCGAATTTCGATTACCTCATGACGGAAGCCTATGACTGGATTTTAGAAGCACGATTGGGCTTGGCACATCAGGCTGTGGCAGAGATTCCGACACAGGATCTGAACTATCCAGAAGATAAGGTTGCATATCTGGCTGGCTTTGTACCAGATTCATCTATTGCACATTTATATGGTTTTGACGCGAGCAAGGCTTATCGAACACCGATTTGGCAGCGCGTATTTGGAGATATGCAAAATAATCAACCGTTGGGGCTGATGAAACAATTCATTTGGGCCTATCCTCAGGTTATGGCTGATTCCGTCACAATCGATATTGCACAGGCACCAAACGGTTTCTTTGTGGAGCATAGTTTATATTCTCCAGTCAGCGATGATACGCCGTATCCACCAGAAATTTATTTATAAAATTAAAAATATAATGAAAAAAGGCTTTGTGTTTCAAAGCCTTTTTTTAGATTCATATTTTGCAGAAAATAAATGGAATTTTTAGGGCAGCGTTTTTGCAGCACAAAGTTTAGGAAGTGTTCTATAAACTTTACGAAATAGACAAGAAATTGAAAAATAAATTCTCATTTATTCAAATGAAAACTGATATACACTAGCTTTTAATACTTTCTAGAACTTAAAAGATCCTTATGAAAAACAAGATTCTATTCTTTGGTTTGATTGCAATCACATGTGTAGGTTGTAATAAGCAGCCTGAAGTAAAGAGTGAAAAGGCTCAAGAAAGCTTCGAGACAGTAGACAATAAAATTTCTGAGTATATGGATATTCTGGATAATCCAGATACGCCTAAAGCGCAACAGACTAAAGTACTTTGTGAAGATTATCCAAAGCTGTATGAATCGAAATATATTCCAGCTTTGTTAAAGGTTGCACCAAAAGATTACACCAAAGAAAAATTGATGAATGATTTAAAAATATCGACAGATTACTACGCTGAAAAGCTGGATATTATTTGTAAATAAACAATAACGAACTGCAATAAAAAAGCTCCAATTTGGAGCTTTTTCTCTGTACAAAATTTGATATATTCATCACATAATATCAATCATTAGGCCTATTTAGGGGACAGTATGAGTGAAACCCAACACCATCTAAGAGAAAGCACAACCAATACCTTTATTGCGTGGGTTGTTATGATATTGGGATGTATTGCTGGCATTGCTTTTATTGTACTTTTCGGGCAAATAGAAACTCGAGACGATAATCTGGACATCGTTCAAGTTTGGTCTGGAAAGATTATTGCTGTCGGTATCGGCATCATTATGAATGGTTTATTGTTTGGCTATTTACTTCTCAAGGTCAGTAGTATTTTGCAATATTATGAGCAAAGAAAAATAACAAACATTGCAGACTAAGTGCGATCTGCATACAAACAGCAGAGATTTCTAGTCATTTAAGCGTGTTATATCTACTCTAATAAGTTGGAGGGAGATAATTATATGTGGACAATCATTATTACGCTGGTCATCGGTTTATTGATCATATTATTTGCCAGAAAATTCCAAAATAATGAAAGTCTATCGACCTCCGCTTCAGAGGATGCTTCTTTTGCTGATAATGTCTTATATACCTTCGAGATTACTGGCGAACACTCTTATCAGCATCATCTAAGAGAAATTGCGAGAGCAACAGCTCCTACTTCTAAGTTTATAGAAACTACTGCGAGCGTTCGCTCTGAGCCATCAAATTCAAGTCATGACCATACGATTCGAGTAGAAATTCAGGGGTTAATGGTGGGCTATCTTAAAGACCAGGATGCAAAACAGTTGGCTGGCCATAACATTGATAAAAAAGTCTCAGCTGTGATCAGTTATGGCCGATTGAGTGGGCAAAATGAAGAGGGTTATGGGGTCAAGCTTGCTGTAAAGCGTTTAGACGATTTACGTTAAGTGGCGCTAATTAATCAATCTGATCACCAATTTTGGACTTATGCGCCAAAATATGTCGTTTAGTTGAATTTGATGACTTGAAAAAGTGGAAATAGAACATATTATATTTTTTTCTTATTCTGATATCACAGGCGGAATACAGTGAACGAAGAAATTTTGTTACCTGCATCACGAGCTACTGCAATTTCTAATGCCAATGTTAAAAAATTAACTGTAGATAAAATTCTCTCCAAGATTTCAAGTACCATTAAATTAAGAGCCAATGATGGCGACCGCGATGCCTTACAACAATTTTCAAAACATGAAGTGAGTAGTGAGGACGCAGATATTGTTGTCACTGAGTTAAAGGCTGCGGGTTATCGAGTTTTCCTGAATCCTAATTTTACCAATACCAATATCCAGTTCCAGCTTGAATGGGACTGAGGTAAAAGATAAAAAAAGCCCGAACTGTTTAGGGCTTTTTTTATGTGATTTAGAAAATATTAATCTCAATGCTTATGATGATTAAATTGGAATAATTTTTATAAGATAAATTTTAATATCCTTAAGTGTTTAGGAAATACGTTTATAATGTTGAAAAAATAGCAATAGAGCGAACAAAATGACCTTAAAAGGGTTAGTGATTTCAATTTTAGCAATCACATTTATATCTGTGAGCTACCTATATCTAGATTATAGAAAAACAGGGGGATATCAGCTGAATAGTGACGGTTATTATGGTTATTCTTTCCCTGCTGATAACGGATTAAACAAAGTTGAGGATTGTGAGCTCGCCAATACTGAACATCCTAATGAGCCTCCTGTATCGAAAGAATGGATGGAAGGGTGTAAGCGATATTTTGAGATCAATTAAAAAAAGCACCCGAAGGTGCTTTTTTTAATGCCACATTTACGCTTTTGTTTCTTGCTCAGCCGTAAGTAACTGGAAATCATGACCTGATGGCGCTTGATAAATTCTCAAACCAAACTCAGGAATAATCGCAATCAAGTGATCAAAAATATCAGACTGGATGGCTTCATAAGATGCCCATGCAATGGTATTGGTAAATGCATAGATTTCTAATGGTAAGCCTTCACTGGTTGGCTGCATTTGACGTACCAGAATGGTCTGGTTCTGCGCAATCCCTTGATGCTGACGTAAATAAAACTCAACGTAAGCACGGAACGTTCCGAGGTTGGTTAAACGACGCTGGTTATAACGCGACTGGTTGCTTAGATGATTATTGAACTCTTCGATTTCAGATTTTTTTGCATCCAGATATTGGTCGAGTAATAAAAAGTCTTTTAGCTTTTGTTGCTCATCATCACTCATAAAGTGAACGCTACTTTGATCTAGAAAAAGCGAGCGCTTAATACGACGGCAGCCCGATTCACTCATACCACGCCAGTTTCTAAAGGTATCAGTAACCAGTTTATTGGTTGGAATCGTTGTAAATGTCTTGTCAAAGTTCTGTACGGTCACCGTATGTAATGACATATCAATTACATCACCATCCGCATTTAACGATGGCATTTCAATCCAGTCCCCGATACGTACCATGTCATAAGACGCAATCTGTACGCTGGCAACCAGTGAAAGGATTGTATTTTGGAATACCAACATCAGGACTGCGGCCATCGCACCGAAACCAGCAAGCAATGTGAATACATCTTTCTTGAGGAAGGTACCTAAGATCATCAAGCCACAAACAACAAACAGGATCAGCTTAACCAATTGTAAATAGCCTTTAATTGGCTTATTTCTAGATTTTGGATTGCGTTGGTAGATCAGGTTAAAGATATTTAAAGCTTCACTCACGGTCAATGCAAGTGTGAGGAAGATAAATGCCTGTGCGCCCATTTGAACCAAGCTAATGACTTTCTCGGGTAAGTGAGGAACGGTGCTAATACCATTCATAATCACGATAGCTGGGACAATATTTGCAAAACGGCGGGTAACACTATGTTGGGCAAATATAGACTGGTTAGGAGACTTAAATTTTGTAATTAAATGGCGAATCCCACGAACAATAATTCTTTTCGCAATAAAGTTTGCAAGCGCTGCAAATAAAATTAAAACAATTAAGGCCAATACCATCTCAAGCCAAGGATAATGACTTAATTCAACCCGAATATCACGGATAAAACCTAAATAATCCAAACTAATACACCTTAAAATTCTTTAAGAGAGAATTGTAAGGTGTATTTGATATTTATAATAATCTGATCACAGTTTATATACGTTCTGTAAGGCGTTTTTACATAACGCAGTGGTGTTTTACCACATTAAATCATCAGGAATGACATAAGCTGCGTATGGATCTTCCTCATCTGTGGTCTGGTCATTGTTCTCGGTATTATTATTGACCAAGATAAAACCTTGCATTTTCTGGTCAATCTTGTCAGCCAGCGCTTTCGGCAGATATGCATAATTGTCCTGATCTTTGGCAATGACCAGCGATCCTGAAACAAGTGCGTTATAAACCTGTTGTGAAAGATAGACTTTCTTGATTTTCCCTTCATCAATAAACTGATAGGTCACATCGCCATTAATATCTTTCACTTTGTGCTGTTTAATCATCTGAATGATCGAAGCTTTTAGCGCTTTTTCTTCCAGAATCTTTTGCTTTTCAAGATTTAGTGCCTGATCTTTGGCTAATTTTTCTTGCTTGGCACGATCAATTTCAGCCTTGAGGACTGCATCGTCATTTTGTCCAGTACGTTGTTCGTGCTGCACCTGTTTGGTCAGTTTTTTCGCTTTTTTATTATCCACCAACCCAGCTTTTAATAATTGGGCCTGCAATGCATTTTTAACCATAATTCAATCCAAATGTGAGTTTGATGAAGAGCGAAAATAGAAAATCCAGTATGCCATACTCATTCCTAGACTTAAGCCCGCTGGAATAAGAAAGCTATTTAATTTTAAATAAGGATAAAGTGCACTCGCAATGAGTCCACCCAATAAAAAACCAATAAAAATGAGTAGATGTAGAAAAATCCGACGTTTTTCTACATTTAAGCCACGAGCTTTATACCCCAAGGCTAAACCAATATCCGTGAGCACGCCAGAAAGGTGGGTGGTTCGAATAATTGCGCCTTTGTAGTGGCTCACCATCGCATTCTGTACACCCATCGCGACACAGGCCCAGAGCAAGCCATAACGGGGGAAATAGGGAAGCAACAACCAGGTTAGGAACAGAAAGATGGCAACCAGACTAAGAGGAAGCCCATAACGTCGTCCAAATGCGACATTGCCATTCCCTAGAATCAGGCCGCTATAGAATGAGCCTGTGACAAAGCAGATGACAACAAAGGTGAGATAAATGAAATGTTCAGGCTGCCAGTCCAGCAAACTCATTGCCAAAATACTGACATTGCCTGTCATATGAGAAACAGATTGATGTAAGACCGTAAATAAGCCTAAAACGTTTACCATCCCTGCATTCAGTGCAAGTAAGAAGGCACCAAGTTGAATCCAGTTGGGTAAACGTTGAAGTGGCATATCAACCTATGAATTTGGACGGTCTCTGAAATCAACGGCAGCAGTAAAGAGAACATCGGTAGATGAGTTTAAAGCTGTTTCTGTTGAGTCTTGCAATACACTGATAATCATACCAATTGCAACGATCTGCATTGCAATTTCAGATGATATACCAAACAAGCTACAAGCAACAGGGATCAAGAGCAAAGATCCACCTGCAACACCTGATGCACCACATGCTGATACAGTCGCAACCACAGATAAAATGATCATGGTGCTTAGGTCTACTGGAATACCTAAGGTATGTACAGCTGCAAGCGTCAGTACCGTAATCGTCACTGCAGCACCTGCCATATTAATGGTTGCACCTAGCGGAATCGATACACTTGCGGTTGCTTCATTTACACCTAGACGCTGAGCCAAGTCCAGATTGACAGGAATATTGGCCGCTGAGCTACGGGTAAAGAATGCAGTGATACCACTTTCTTTTAAGCAAGTGAATACCAATGGATATGGGTTTGCTTTCATTGTAATGGCAACCAGAAGCGGGTTGATCACAAGTGCAACAAATGCCATGGTACCAATTAATACGAAGAGGAGCTGTGCATAGCTTTTTAATGTCGCTAAACCTGCATCGGCGAAAGTCACAGCCACCAAACCAAAAATACCGACTGGCGCAAAGCTAATCACAGTATGAATGATTTTGTTTACCGCATTGGCAACGTCAGTCAACACCTGCTTAGTCGTATCCGAGCTATGACGTAATGCCAGACCTAAACCGATGGCCCATGCCAGAATACCAATAAAGTTGGCTTCACCAATCGCTTGTACAGGGTTTGCAATAAAACTTAAAAGTAGATTCTTTAAAATTTCAGCTAGACTACCAGGCGCTTGAAGTGCACTGTCAGTTGGTAAGTGCAAGAATAGCTGGCTTGGGAACATAATACTTGCTGTCACTGCACTAAATGCAGCCAGCAGCATACCCACCACATACAATACCAGAACTGGTCTGATACTAGAGCTCTGACCAATCTGGAAATTTGCGATTGAAGAGAGAACTAAAACAAAAACTAAAATCGGTGCAACAGACTTTAATGCTTTAATGAATAATTCACCCAATAAACTTAAGTAGGGTGTAAAGTTAGGAAAGAGCAGAGCTACTCCAATCCCTAGAAAAATAGCGATAATAATTTTGCTAACTAAGCTCAAGCGAGACAATACATTAAACATATAAAGGCCTTATAAACCTATGCACGGTTTAAGGTTAAACAAGGGCGGTATTCTATACCTAAGAACCGTGAATAATAAAATTTTTTTTGCAATTCAATTACTTTAAAAATATCGAAAAAATTAAGACAATGTTTTTAAAAAAAAATTAGGAAAACATGACACATCCTTTTGTATAAAAATAATCCACTAAAATTGATCATTCTGCGAGCATATCAGGCGAAAGTGTTTGTATTGCTTGATAATGTGATAAAAATATTTGACCCGTAAGTTCCTTGGTCAGTTCTGATTTAATCAATTTATCCATCACAAAACTTTTCACTTCCGACAAATGCAACTGGATGTTTAACTGCGATAATTCACGGTTAAGATCTTCCAGCATTTCTAAAGCACTCAGATCAATATTGCTAATACTTGAGCAATTAATCACAACATGTTGCAGTTCTGCATTTTGGCTGACTTCCGTAATTACATGACCTTTTAGCACATGCGCATTTAAAAAAGTCAGGTTTTCATCAACGCGAAAGGCAACTACGGTTGGTGTCGTGATGACATCATAACGTGATACATTTCTAAAATGTTGAGTCCCTTCGATCAGACCAATCACTGCAATATGTGGACGACTAATTTTCCACAGCAATAGAACAAACGTTAAAATAATACCAATCATCAATCCTGTCGAGATATCAATACAGGTTACACCAAAAAATGTTGCCCACATGGCAAGGCCGTCTGCTTTTGAGTACTTCCATGTTTCAATAAAGGGTAAAAGGGTAACCAGTTTCCAGATAGAGACAAAAATTGTTGCAGCCAACACGGCTAAAGGTAGATTTTGAAAAAAACCGGTAAAATATAAACTGACTGCAATCATAAATAATGAAGAAAGTACCCCTGAGATTGGAGTCTTTGCACCTGCATCCGCATTGACAACGGTACGGGATAGACTGCCAGAAACAGCAAAACCGGAATTTATCCCTGCAGCAATATTTGCCAGACCTAAAGCAATCAGTTCTTGATTACTGTTTAAATCATCACGCTTTTGCAATGCTGTTGCCTGTGCAATCGCAAGTGATTCCACAAAGCTGATCATGGCAATCATAAAGGCACTCGGTAGAAGCTGCTGAACCAAGCCTAGATTCCATGTTGGAAAATGTAAGCTTGGTAAACCTGTCGGAACGATACCCACGGTTTTAATACCCAGAGTATTCTCGTTCATCAAGCTCAGCAAAATAATAGAAGACAATACCAGCACCAGCGGAAGGATTTTATTTAAAAACCCAGAGCGGATAAATTTCGGCAGTAGAAAAAGTAATAAGACCGAGATCAGGCCAAAGCTCATCCCTGTAAATGTAATAAGATGAAAGTTCTGAGATAGGCTGATCAGAAATTCTGGAATATTACTGGCTTGTAAGGGAATATCGAGTAGAAACTTGAACTGTCCCAATGCGATTAACAGTGCTGAAGCAATGATAAAACTTTGAATAACAGGATGACTAATCAGCTGAATCAAAAATCCGAAACGCAATAGCCCCAGAACCATCGAAATGATACCCACCAAAAGCGCCAGTAGACATGCCGCTTCGATATAGGCTGTAGAGCCCACGGGGAATAATGGATTTAATGCCGCAAATACCATCATCGAAATAATGGCGACAGGGCCAATAGATAGGGTTGTGCTACTTCCACTAAATGCATAAATAATCATGGGTAATATACTGGCGTATATCCCCATGATTGGTGGCAGTCCAGCCAGCATGGCATAAGCCATACCTTGTGGCACCAGCATTGCTAATACAATAAGTGCAGCAATCAGGTCTGACTTAAAGCTTGAAAGTTGGTACTCGCTTAACCATTTTCGTGCAGGAAATAGTCTGGAAACATTTCGGTTGAACAATTTCATGCATCATAGTCTAAATCATAAATTCATATATATTATGCAGAAAAAATGCTAAAGAAAGCTATGATGATCTTAATTTCTTCAACAATTATGTTTGAGGACAATAGTGCTCATATAAAGTGTTTAAAATTGCTTTAAGTTTTGGGTCAAGAATTGAATAAAAAATTTGTTTACCATCACGGCGGGTAGATACCGCATTGCTTTTTCTTAGCATCATGAGCTGTTGAGACAGGGTAGGTTGGAAGATTTGCGTGATTTCTTCAATCTGTGAAACATTTAACTCTTGTTTAGCTAAATGGCACAAAATAATTAACCGATCGGTATTAGCCAGAGATTTAAGTACAGTGACAATTGTACCCGCAGATTCTCTCATTGCGTCGATCTCAAAATCCTTTTGCATACTTATACTCATTACGTTACAGCCGTGGCTAGTATAAAGTCAGTGCAAGAAAAAGTTGTAGTAAAACTGCTTATTTGCAATGGTTTTTAATGAAAATATATATAAGCAAAACTGATAAAATGATTAAAAAATGCTGATTAAATCTTAATTTTTCTTTAAAGTGAGAATTGGTTAATTTTATATCTATTTATTGTGCTTTATATCTCTTTCGTGTCGAATCAACCATCTTTTTAGGCTATTTTATTGTTTAGTTAAACTGAAAAATAAAATTAAGTACTTAATATATTTAACAAATATAAAAAACTCGAAAAAAAGATTGTGCTTTGGTAAAAAGTATATATAATGAAAAACAAGACAGAACGATCTGTCTGCATAAGAAGGATCGGGAGTGCGAAAGTACGACCGCCAGAGGGTAATAATATTTATTATTCTTTTTACACTCAGACGCAAGCGTGAGCCACAATAATAATTATAAATCACGCTTTATTTTTTTCAATTCTTTATTCAAATCTTGCTTAAATTTGTCTAATTATTATCCCTCTATTCATAAAGGGATAACATGACTTATGCAAATTCTTTTTCAAAATTGATCAGATGTTCAACGCGCTTCCAGTATTCATCCATTTCAACGGAATGTTTGTTGACGTGTGCTTGAATCGTCATACCGTCTAAAATACTGACAATCAAAGTAGCGAGATGCGTCGGATTACGAATTTCGAGATTGGTAAGCAAGTTTTGAACGAGCGCAGTTAACCAGATTTTGTACTGCGTTGCTGGTTGTAAAGTCGATGGATAAATCTTGATCACTTCTTCTAAAGCTTTCTGGAACATACATCCATTGAAGTCTTCGCTATTAAACCAAGCCGCGTACCATTGAAAAATTGCTTTAAGCTGGCTTAGGTGATCCGTTTGGTCACACTCTGCCAAAGTTGCATTAAGAGAAGTCTGAAGGTTAATATTACGTTGGATCAGGCACTCTTCAATAAGTTTTTCCTTTGAAGGGAAATATTTATAAAAGGTCATCTTTGCAACGCCAGATTCACTAATAATACGATCGACACCAATCGAGTTATAACTGTGCGAATTAAAAAGTCTTAATGCTGTGTTAATAATATCTTCTTTTTTTGACATACAACGCCTCAAGTTAGCCCATCACCAAGAGCACCATGTTGCATTTCATCATGCAATTTTCGCTGGGATTCTACATGGTATTTTAGAAAGATCATAGGGAAAAATAATAATATTTATTTAATTGATCCTTTGAGCTTTCTTTTCAAGGGGAGTATAAAAATTAACGATATGAATATTGAGGAAATAATCAGAAATACGTTTATTCAATTGAACTTTTGAATAGAATTATTGATCAAAATAAATGGATGATAATTCATCTAATTGTTTTTACAAGATATGTGGTTTTATTCAAATAATCTTTAACGTTTGGAAAATAATGATCAGCGTCTAATTGTTGTTTGCTATGGTTTATTTATTTATCAGAGAAAATATTTTTGAAAAATTGATTCTGGAACGGGTTTTTAATAAAACTGTAATATTTAAAAGTCAGTTATTTTAGTTAAAATAAATAACTGACTTTAATCGTATAATTTTCTTTTTTATGATTTTGAGGCTTGTGTTGGTAAGCCTGCAATCAGCTTGACAAAGTTCTGGTAAAGCGTGGACTGTTGGTTTGGCGTGTAGACAGAGCGCTTAATGTTACCTTTGTCAGTTTCTATCGAAAGCTCAACATTCTGTGCTTTTCTTAGCTCATAGAGAAACGAGCTTGGAACAATAAAGCTATTGGAAGAGCGTCTTGGGATTAAGCGGTTAATATTTTTCTGTTCAGTTGGGCCCACAGGTTGGTAGGCGAAAGATCGCCCATCAATCAGGAAGGTGATGCTTTTGATATCGTAATAGTCATAACTGCTGTTGAGCACAGTTTCGACTCTTAATTGCTGTTTTTGTTGTTTATCCCATTCAACAAAAACGTTAGGACACAGTTCATTGGCTTTACAGTTTAGCGAACCTGCTGTTGCAAGATTGTCTAATGTGGCTGGTGTTGATGAGTCTGGTAGGGTTGCACAACCGCTTACAGCGATACACAGGCTAAGCAGACATAAAGTTTTATTCATTTTTCATTCTCTCGTGTATGAATTTTTCATGATTAACGATGGAGTTGTGGTCCAAGAAATGCAAACGACTTGGTAACCTTGAATTGTTGGGTTGCATCACCGGCAAAAGTATTCTGTTGATCTTTTCCAAGATCAAGTTTGCGGGTTAACCCATCTTTAAAGTTAATTTTCTTTAAATCTACCCAGAACACGTTTGGTGAAACAGCTGACTCAAAGAAATAGAGTTGCTGTTTATGATCGGCAACTGTCCTCCAGCGTGTTGAGGAAATATTCGGTTCTTCTGCTGTATTTAAACCATATGGCACGGATGCATTACGAATTACACTAAAGACCGAGGCAAGGGCATCTTTAGGATCGTCATTTTTAGGAATGGCATTGATATAGAAAGAGGCGCGGGTAAAACGGTCAGACGCGCGATTGGTACCGGGTAGCATCACAGTTCCACCAATTTGTTGCCAATACGTATTAAGCGCAAGTTGCTGGTCAAAGGTCGGTGAGTTGGTCATAACCTGATATTTTTTATCATGGTGAATCACTTGTTTGCCGCCAATATACTCAATAATTGCACTGTCTCCAGTTTTATCTGAAATCGATAAATGTAAGGTCGTAAGACGTTGTTCGCCAGGAACACTATCAGTAATCAGGTCAAAAGGTTCTTTTTCTAGCGCGCTGACCGCCTCGGCAACAGTCGCATAATTATCGAGTATATATTGAGCCCAAGCAGAAATGCTGAGTTGAGGTTTATTCGAATGCTTGGTATCTGGATATTGAGATTCGACCAGCCATAGCACATTTGCGACCAAGCCTGCTTCATTCATGCCATCTGTTGTTGAAATGTCGTAACCTGTGGCGATCACACTGCCATACTTGGCTTTCCATTTCAGTGATTTGGGGCCTGCATTGCTGTCTCTTATTACATTGCTGGGTAGAATCCAGAGGTTAGTACCAACATCTACTTTCCAGTCCATTGATCGGGCAGTAATGATATGGTCGTTATTTCCTAGATAAACTGCACGAGTACAGGCATGGCTCGTCTGAAGGATCAGAGAGGTCGCGAGAAAAGAAAAACCTAATATTTTTTTAAACACAAGTGGTACTCCTTGCTGTTATATAAGCATAATTTCTATTCAATGTTTTTGTAATGAATTAAATTTAGTCTATTAAAAAAATTATCTTATTCAAGCAATAAAATGTAATCAATATAAAAAGTAGGGATTTATTTTTCTTGGTTCCCTTTGGTGTAACCCGACAGGGAAAAATCTTCTCTATCGGGCCAGAATGTTGGAGAGGATAGGGTTTAATTTGGCGGTAATAACATCACAATCGCATTGTTGAGCAAGAGTGCGATATCTTCCAGAATTTCCGCTTCATTAAAACGTTCATCCAGTAATAGGCTTTCACCATCTGCAATTTGTTTTAAATAAGGCATGAATGCTGCCGATATACAAACTGTATCGCCATTTGCCCAGAATTCAAAAGAATCGCCCTGTTTTCTGTAAAGTAATCTTGAAGCAGGCTCTAAAATAATCTGGTAATCCGCACCAATCACTTCAGCCACATCATTCGCATCCACTTCTTCAGGTTCAGGAATGTTATTTGGATATCTTGCTTCACTCATGTAGGCCATGATTGCAGCATCAAATTCAGGCGCTTGGGTGAGGTAGTCTAATAGTTGAGTTTTTAAATAGGCAAACTCAGTGCTGTTAATTTCACCCAGATGTGCAGTCTGTTGACGTGCGATATCTGCCAATGGATTCTTGAGTGAGGTATTTTCTGCGAATTTATCACTGACCTGATCAATCATCTCTGAAAGATTTGGCATACGGAAACCAAATGAGAAGGTTAAGCAATCATCTTCTGCAACGCCGTAATGCGATAAGCCAGGTGGTACATAGAGTAAGTCGCCTGGTGCGAGCACTTCATCAAAATGCACATCCATTTCAGCTAAAAGTTTTAATGGCTGATCTGGAATAAATTGGGTTGATTCGTCACACATTTGACCTAATTGCCAACGACGATGGCCATGACCTTGTACCAAGAACACATCATAAAAATCGAAGTGTTTTCCAACCGAACCGCCTTTTGGCGCATAAGACACCATGATGTCATCGCGACGCCATTGCGGGATAAACGGAAATTTTTTCCATAACTCTGCAATATCGAATGAGTAATGATCAACTGCCTGAACTAACAGTGTCCATAGATTCGGTAATTTCTGGAAGTCACCTTTGGTCAGTGGCGCTGATTTAACATGCCACTCATTTGGATTTTTATTTTTTTGACGAATCAGGCGGGCAGTGACGTGTTCTTCCAATGCAAGCTCTTGTACATCTGCTGGCTCTAAGAGGCCAATAATTTCAGGCATGGCATTACGAATCAGTAAAGGTTTTTTTTGCCAATATTCATTAAGAAATTGTTCTGCGGTAATGCCGCCGAGTACCGCTAAAGATTGAGACATGGGAAATGAAACCAACAACATTTAAATTGGTGTGTATTGTCCCTTGAGTTGAATGTTGGTGCAAGTCTTGTATAAAACCAAGAGAAACGCTAGAAATCAGCCTTAAAAATTAAAGAATGTACTTAATCTTGATCAATTGGACGCGTATTCGTTCACAGTCTTTCAAAAAAACAGTATGCTTAACAGGCGAAAAGGAGCATACATGTATCAAGTACTGGCAAGAAAATACCGTCCACGTAATTTCAATGAGTTAGTGGGGCAAAACCATGTTTCTCGTGCTTTAACCAGCGCACTGGAACGCGGTCGTTTGCACCATGCCTATTTGTTTACGGGTACGCGTGGCGTTGGTAAAACCACAATTGCCCGTATTTTAGCCAAATGCTTGAACTGTGAAACAGGTGTAACGTCGACGCCGTGCGAAGTATGTACCACATGTAAAGCGGTGAATGAAGGCCGCTTTATTGACTTGATTGAAATCGATGCGGCATCACGAACCAAAGTAGAAGATACCCGTGAGTTACTTGACAATGTTCCTTATGCACCAACGCAAGGTCGTTTCAAAGTCTACCTGATCGATGAAGTACACATGCTCTCAACGCATTCATTCAATGCCTTGTTAAAGACCTTGGAAGAACCGCCTGAACATGTCAAATTCCTGTTTGCGACCACAGATCCACAAAAATTACCGATTACTGTCATCTCGCGTTGCTTGCAATTTACCTTGCGTCCTTTGGCCGTTGATGAAATTACAGAACATTTAAGCGCGATTTTAAATAAAGAACATATTGAAGCGGATCAGGATGCGATTTGGCAAATTGCCGAGTCTGCACAAGGCTCTTTACGTGATGCATTGTCATTAACAGATCAGGCGATTGCCTATGGTCAGGGCGCCGTACATCATCAAGATGTTAAAGATATGTTGGGCCTGATTGACCGAACTATTATTTATGACCTGATTTTGGCGATTCATCAAAATCAGCAAGCACGCGTGAGTCAGTTATTGTTGCAATTTAGACAGCAAGCTCTCGATGTGTCTCTGGTTCTGGATCAACTGGTTTCAACCTTACATGAGCTGGCTTTATTGCAATATTTACCAGATCTTGCACTGAAATATAGTGAAGAAATCAATCAGAAAATTTTGCAACTTTCGAAGTCAATTTCTGCTCAGGACTTACAGCTTTATTATCAAATTGCGTGCAAAGGGCGTGCTGAGCTACAACTTGCAGTGACGCAGGAGCAAGGCTTTGAAATGACGGTGTTACGCTTACTTGCGTTTAGACCGATGAGCTTAAATGAAGTCACTGTAAGTGCAACGCCAGTTACCCAGATTGCAGCACCGGCAGTTCAGCAACCAGTACAAAATTTAAATCCAGAAAATCAGCTTGCAGTTCAGCAAGAAGCAGTTAGTGTTGAACCTGAACCTGAACCTGTTGCGCAAAATTCAGATAGCAATTTGATGGTGTTTGATGCAGAAGCAGGTCAGTTGATCGGGCTGGAAACTTCAGCGCAGGCAGAAATTGTTCAATCGAGTATTACAGATTCGGAAGACGTTCTGATTTTCCCAGTTGAAGAGAATACTGAAACAGCGCCGCCAGTAGATGAGTTGTCTCTAGAGTCACAGCCTGTGATGGCGACAGAACAAGCTGTTACTGTTATCGATGAACCAGTGGCGGAAATCTCTGTTGAGTTAACAGCGAATGCGGTTGCTTCTACTCAAGAAGATTTGAGCAATTTAATGCCGCAAGATATTCTTAAGTTGCGTGAGCAGAGCTTGGAAGGCGAATGGAATCTGGAAAAGTGGGAATACTGGTTTAGAACCAGCCAGCTTTCGCCTGCGGTGCAAGAGTTGGCACAACATGGCATTATGCAAGGCCAGATCAATGGCGCATCTATCTTCCTGATTCCTCAGGAATATGAAGGCATGCTGTCACAGTTACAACATGGTTTGGAAGATGCTTTAAAAGCGCAATGGCCTCAAACGCATTTTAATGTGCAATATGGTGCGGTGGATTCAAACACGCCGTTGTTGATGCAGAATCAACGTAAGCAAAAAGCATTTAATCGTGCCGTCGAATTGCTACATCAGGAACCGACCATCAAGAGCTTGGTCGAAACCTTCGATGCAGAATTGCATAATATTCAATTGAAACCTTAAGCGTTAATAAAGAAGCAAAGCTTAATCGCTTTGCTTCTTTATATTAGCTTTATTCACTCGGCAGCAAATATTGCTCAAGAACTTCCCGTATTGCTGGAGGAATAGCAGTACTTTTTCGATGTTCACGATCAACAAATACATGCACAAAATGCCCTTGTGCCGCTGCTTGGGGCTGATCCTGTTTAAAAATCGCCAGCTCATATCTAAGCGATGAGTTGCCAATTTTTCCTATCGCTACACCAACCTCAACTATTTCGGGGAATGAAAGTTCCTGTAGAAAGCTACATGCTGAATCGACCACTAGACCAATAATTTCACTGTTGTGAATGTCGAAACCAGTTTTTTGAATCAGCAATGAATTGGCAGCTGTATCGAAATAACTATAGTAGGTCACATTGTTGACATGACCATAGATATCATTATCAGCCCAACGGGTCTGGATGGGAAAAAAGAATTTAAATTGTTCTCGTGTTTTTAAAATGGGTTTACTCATGCATAAATCGCCTGATAAATCTGTAAAGCATCTTGTTCAGTCATTTCTCTTGGATTGTTTTGCAAGAGTCGGGTTTGCAGCATGGCATCTTTAGCCAGTTGAGCAAGTTTGGCCTCTGGAACATTCAAATCTTTTAATTTTAAAGTCAGGCCACTTTGATCTAGATGATTCTGCATATGATCAATAAACAAATCACATAAGCCATCTGTACAGCCTGTACTTCGTGGATCTAAGAGTTGCATTAATTCCGCATAATGCTGTTTGGCTTTGGGTGCATTAAATTTTAATACCTCGACCAGTACCAATGCATTGGTATGTCCGTGTGATAGGTGGAAATGTCCACCCAGCGGATAGGCGAGTGCATGGACTGCACCTACTGGTGCATTGGCAAACGCCTGACCTGCTAACATTGAACCAACTAACATATTCTGGCGCGCTTCCAGATCAGCACCATTCTTGAGAACTTTAGCCAGATTATGATTCAGTAATTTCAACGCATTTTTCGCCAGCATATCGGCATAAAAGTTCTTTTTAATGTTCGAGGTATAAGCTTCAATGGCATGAACCATTGCATCTATACCTGTTGCCGCCGTGATATGTGCAGGAAGTCCCTGTGTAAAAGTTGCATCTAAAATGGCGACATCCGCATAGAGGATCGGAGAGACCACGCCCATTTTGGTGGTTGCACCTGTGGTGACTATCGAGATCGGGGTAACTTCAGAGCCTGTACCTGCGGTGGTTGGTATCAAGATAAGCGGTAAGCGTGGTGCTTTGGCTTGATTGACACCATAGATTTCACTGAGCTGCTGTTGCTGCTCTGGGTGTGCAAGCAAAGCAATGATTTTGGCAACATCCATTGAACTGCCACCGCCAAAGCCTATGATGACATCAATCTTTTCTTGCTTGGCAAAATCTATGGCTTCTAAAACGATATGTTCGGGTGGATCAGCCTGAATATCTGAATAGATGATATGAGCCAAATCAATCTCTTGTAAAATATCAAGAATCGGCTGATGCAACTGATGCTGAATCATGCCTGCATCGGTCACGATCAGCGCTTTATGATAATTATGTTGAGTTAAAATATTTTTAAGTTCTTGTATAGAACCTAGACCCGCAATGATATTGGGAACGGTTTGAAATTGAAACGGGTTCATACATACATCCTTATTTTTTCATCATAAATACTATATTTCTTATCGTGTGACTATAGGTCATTGCTCAAATAAATTAACATAAGATGCGCTTGAAAAGTGTAATTTTGAGCTGTTGATACCATTCCCAGTAATGTATAAATATTTAGATAGTTTATTATTCAAATTGTTGAAAATAATAATGAATCTTGTTTTTTTCTTGTGCTTAAAAATTTTTGATGTTCCATGTAAATTTTACTCTGAACATATCCCGAGCCTTAAATACTTCGAATACATTGTTTGAGTCGGCAGTTATTTTTATTATTGGAAAATATTGCAGTTCTAAGCAGATAAAAGGGAAGCCTGCCGCTGGAAGATTATTGATGAGTGAATATTTTTAAAGTGATAGATAGCTTCATATCCTTTAACCATAAAATGGAGGATATTGATCAAAGACTTCGGACGCAGCCTAGGCTTCTTCTGGCTGAAGTAACTTACATCCACAAGAAAGTGAGTCATGAATGCGTGCAACTGATCTACCGCCAAGCTGAGTTGTAGAGTCACCTGTGATGATGATCGAAACACCAGTATGCTTCGGACAGGTTGCTTCATCCCCGATACATGCAATTGCTTGACCGTTGACTAAAAAATTACGATTGCCTGTGATCACTTTACCACCACCAGTTGTGGGACACCCTACAACGATATATCGAATTGGCATATAAAATTTACTCACGGCAACGATTTACCGCGCTATTTTATTAAATAAAGACAGTTCTGTCTATTGACCAGTCAGTCTAAAATATTTATTTAATATTTCTTCTAATCCATCCTTTGACAAGTTGGTAAATAACTTGGGTTGTACAACTTAAATTGATAAAAAATATATAAATTAAAAATGCCAATTTTAAGGATTGGCATTTTATTACACTTAAATAGAATTAGGATCTACAATCATTTTTCATTCTTTTATCGCCTAAAGTTTCGTTTAGCATATTCACAAGAACCAATTGCTTAGCGTCTACCCATTTATAAGTATCTGAATAGTCAAGGTTAGCAGGTATTTCTTTTCTATGTTCTAACAAAAATTTGTTTACCCAGCAGAATTGATTAGCATTGCCCACATTGAAAGTATCTTCCAGTAAATAAGTGCCTTTACTGTCTTTCTCGTATCTTTCAAGTACAGACATTTTGGCAATAGTTGAAAATAGTAACTCGACTGTGACTGCATCGAGTTGTCTATTCGCTGCCTTACGATAAACTTCTGAATCAATTAAAAGCATACCAGCCGCACCATCACCACCATTCTTTAGTGTTTCACCTGCATCGGGGGTATTTGCACATCCGGTCATTAATGAAAGGTAAACGCTGATGCTAATAGCCAAACTTTTCTTTAAATTCATTGGTTTGAACATTATTAGGGTCTCCTTTATAAATCCTTTGATCTTTAAATATTTGAACCATTCTGGGGTTAAAGTCTTTTTTAAACACTCTTTTAAACATATCCCTATTAATATGCAGAGGACCGCCATTTTTGGCCAATAACTCTAAGTCTCGTGTTGCATTAAGTACATTCAATTTACTGAGAGTCTTGTTTAGGTCTTTAAGGGACTTAACGGCACCTTTACCTTGTGCAAATGGGCCTAAATTTCTTAACTCACGCAAATCATTGACGGCAAAAGTGCTGAGAAACCTGACTTTAAATGCAGTTTGCTGAAACTCACCTACAATTTTCGGAATTTCTTTTAAGGAGTGCTTTAGTACATAGTTATGGAACTTAAGATACATTTGTGTGTGAAATGCAATGTCATGCATAAAGCCATCTGGGAACGTATTAACATCATATTCCATCCCGAACCTTACAGCCATCAAAAGTTCTATACCATTTTGTGCCACTTCGGACCATTGCTCTATATCTAACAAAAAGTTATAAGGGCGAGCTAAATAATAATTACGCTCTTTTATATATTGATTACACAAAGGCTCTGTAATGACACAAACCTTTTGTTCAGTAGGGAAACCTGCTATTGAATCTGGGTAAACATTTCTATCATGTGGTGCAGTCATTACTTATTTCCACTCTGGTAATGGTTCGGATAAGTCAAAAGTAGTTAAGTCAACTTCTTTAGCTTCTTTACCTGTTTCTGCAATCTCAGTGTGACCAGTTTCATCGGTAAATCCTTCAAGTAATTTTCCATCAGGTGTAACCAACTTGAAGTACTGCTCGATTAGTGGTGTGCCTGTTTGCTCATCTAGTAAAAGGAACTTCACGCCGTAATCATCACTCTGGGCAACAAGATTATTCTGCGCTACTACAGCACTAGATTTAGCTTGGCTTGCGCCTGCTGAAGAGCCGTTATCTTGTACAACAAGACTCTGTTTGATTAGTAACTTACAGCCGCATGAAAGTGAGTCATTGACTCTTGCCGCAGCTTTGCCAAAGATCTGCATGCACGGATCGCCAGAGATAATCGTAGCAACCGTTTTATGCTTCGGGCATGTAGCTTTATCACCAACACAAGCGATTGGAATGCCTTCGATCAGGAACATGCTGTTGCCTGATATAACTTGCCCGCCGCCAGTTGTGGGGCAGCCGACTACAATATAAGGTGTCGCCATTGTTAGTTTTTACCCTCTGTTTAATTATTGTGAGGGGATAATAACAGTACATATACAGACTATACTGTTTAGTTTTTTTAAAAACTAATTAAATGTTGGTAAGATATTTTAAATAAAAATTTATTACCTGAACTATGTGCTTAGCAGGTTCGCGAATGTAGACTTATCTAAATTTAGTCGTTATGTAGGACTTCGAGGCCTAAGAGTAATAGCGACCATCCTTAATTCCAAAAAAGTACATATTCATAAAGAATTTTCAATAATGATCAACACGATGTCCTTTCAAATCAATGCAAGTTTTGACAAAATACGGGATGTCACAATGGTCAATTCATGCATAATGAGTTTTACATGCGGTGCCTTTGTTTGCGGGAATTTTGCAGGCAATATTTTTATCTCCTCAACATTTAAATGGTCGGAACTGTTTTGTAATGAAAACACAGTATAAAGTCTTATGTGTCTGTTTAGGCAATATTTGCCGATCTCCAACCGCAGAGGCAATTCTCAGACATTATTGTGATGCACATGGCTTGGACGTGCTTGTCGATTCAGCTGGAACCAGTAACTATCATCCCAACAAGGCGCCTGATGCACGCAGTCAGCAACATGCCACGCAGCGTGGTTATGATTTGTCAGCATTGCGTGCAAGACAAATTAACCTGAATGATTTTGTTGAGTTTGACCTAATTTTGGCAATGGATCATGAAAACTTAGATGATATTCAGGCACTCATGCAAAAAGCGTCTCAGCAATTTGGTGCAGCACAGATTCGGGCAAAAATCGCCTTGATGAGTGAGCATGATCCTCAATTCAAGCAGCAAGCTGTTCCAGATCCTTATTATGGTGGCGCAGATGGTTTTGATCGTGTGCTGGATCAGTGTGAATCAAGCAGTAAAGCATGGGTTGATATTTTTAAAAAGCAGATAACAGCAGGGTCATAGGATTTAATTTAACATGCAAGTACAAGAGCAGGTTTCGCTTAAACGTTTAAATACATTAAATCTTAATGCTATTGCTTCACATTATGTTCAGATCAATCAGCCAAATGATGTGATTGCAGCGCTGGATTTTGCTGAAAAGCAGCAACTTAATGTTCTGGTATTGTCTGGCGGTAGTAATGTGTTATTGCCACAGCAAATACAGGCTTTGGTTGTTCACTTAAATATTCAGGGCATTGATGTTGTTACTCAGGATGCGGATACGGTGACTGTTAAGGTCGGTGCGGGTCAAGTCTGGCACGACTTTGTTTTATACAGCACTCAGCAGCAGTGGTTCGGTTTACAAAATCTGGCTTTGATCCCAGGTTTGGTGGGTGCCTCTCCAGTACAGAATATTGGTGCTTATGGTGTCGAAGCAGGAGAGTTTATTGATTCTGTTCAGGTTTACGACCGTAAATTGAAACAGTTTGACTCCATTCCAGCTCAAGCTTGTCATTTTGCTTATCGTCACAGTATTTTCAAAGATGATCCAGATCGTTACATCATCGTGAGTGTCACTTTTAAACTGCTGAAAAAAGCGGATCTCAGATTGAATTATGGTGACTTAAAGCAAGCTGTGGGCGATGAGCTTAACGCAGAAAATTTACAAAATCAGGTCATTCTTATTCGTCAAAGCAAGTTACCAGATCCGAAAGAATTCCCGAATGTGGGAAGTTTTTTCAAGAACCCGATCTTGTCTCAAGCTGAATTTGACAAAATTACTCAACAATTTCCTAACATACCGCATTATCCACAGCCGAATAGCAATGTTAAAGTGGCAGCAGGCTGGTTGATTGACCAAACGGGCTGGAAAGGTAAGCAATTAGGGCCAGTTGGGATGTTTCACAAGCAGGCTTTGGTTTTGGTCAATTATGCCGATGCAGCACTGACGGATGTAAAAAATACCTATCAGGCTGTACAAAGTGATGTAAAACAAAAGTTTAGTATTCAGCTCGAACCTGAACCTGTGTTATATAGTGAACACGGTTTGATTCAAGCGCATAGTGGATGAGGAGATTTATGGCTAAAGTGCATTGGATGGTCAGTTTAGTACGAGTAATTACCATATTATTTGTGCTATTGGGCTGTTTTGTACTTTTTTTATATTCACCTTTTTATTCACAACTGGTGGTTAAAGGGCTCAACCGCTTTGTGCCTGTAGATGTGAATGAGGTCGCAGCACAAAGCCAAAAACCCGCAGCTTTGAGTGAGCATGAGACTTTAGAACCTGGCTCGAATCTATGGATTGCACGACAGGCTTATCTCAAGTTGATGGAAAGATCTTTTCAGTCAGAGAAATCTGAAGATTTAAGACTGATTCAGGCACGTTATAAATTGCTGCAAGAGCTGATTGCTGAGGAGCAGGAAAAAGAAAGTGCTGAAGAAAAGAAGCAACCGAATATTCCCTTGATGGGTGAGCGACCTGATCAGGATCAGGCAAGTTCAGCAGTCACCATTACAACGCCATTAGATTTTCTGCAGTGGAATACACCTGATAATCAGGCTTTGATGGGTAAATACATTGCTTTTTTAGAAACTTATCCAATCGAATTACCTGTCAATGAAGATGATAAAGACGAGACCAATAAAGATCTGATTGAGCTGAAAAAGAATAAAGATGGTACACCTGAACCACAAAATATTTCTCAGCCAAATGCCATTGTTGTGCTGGGCGGCGGTTTAACGCTGGGCGCAAATGGTAAAGATATCGTGGTAAACAATTACACCCGTTTGCGTTTGGAAAAAACGCTTCAGGTCGAGAAAAAATATGCTTTGCCTATCGTGTTGAGTGGTGTTGAAGCGCCTTATATGCAGGCGTGGTTAAAAGAGCGTGGCATAGAGGCAAAACTTCTTGAAAATAGAAGTATGAATACCTGTGAAAACACCAGATTCAGCTCTTTATTGCTACAAAAGAAAGGTGGGGCGCCAACGGTGATCCTCATTACCGATGAATATCACATGCCTCGTACCCGCCGTTTATTTGCCTTAAGCGGTATTGAAACGGTTCCTGTCATTGCACCTATGCCAACCACTTTGACAGATTGGCGTCCTAGCGAACAAAACTATGACCACAGTCGCCGTGCAAACTACGAAATGCTGGCAACAATTCGTGATATGTTGATTGGTTCAAGTGATTGTCGAGAGATACCATAATGTCCAATATTCCATTTTTAAATCCGACAATTCTAAAACAACTGGATTTGCCTGTTCCAAATCGTGAAACCACACCACAGGTACTGGAACCGTTGGATTTATCGGCGATTGTCGAGCCATCAAAACCATTACAGGCTTATCGCAAACTCTATGGTTTAAATTTACTGGATTGTAAACATTGGCAAGGGTATGTCGAAATGCCTTTGTTCCGTTTGCATGTGCAGGTGTTCCAGCCGAAACAGCAAAAGATTCAGGGTACCGTGTGCTTATTACATGGTTATTTGGAACATAGTGGTATTTATCAACCCATTATCAAGGAAATTCTGGATCAGGGCTTTAGTATTGTGACCTATGATCTTCCTGGACATGGTCTCAGTAATGGTTCACCTGCGAGTATTCAGAATTTTGATCATTATCAGCAAGTCTTACATGCTGTTTATGATGCAGTTCGTGGTGCCAAGCAATTACCAAAACCGTGGTTGGGTATTGGGCAAAGTACGGGTGGTGCCATCTGGATGCATCATTTACTCGAATTTGCTGAACGTCGCGAAGACCCAATTGTGGATCGGGTTTTATTACTTTCTCCATTGATTCGACCGGCAAAAACGGCATGGTGGCATAACTCGGTCGGGCTGGGTATTATCCGCCGTATTAAGAGTCAAGTGCCGCGACATTTCCGTCGTAATAATCACAACCCCGAGTTTCTACGTTTTATCCGCCTAACTGATCCTTTGCAGCCTCGTATGATGGGGATGGATTGGATTCTTGCGATGTCGAAGTGGATGCTTGAAATGGAGCAGCGCCCGGCTTGTCGTATTCCAGTCTGGTTAGCGCAGGGGGCACTCGATCAAACTGTGGATTGGCGTTATAACATTGAATATATTCGTCGCAAATTTCGATTACAGACCTTGCTGATGTTAGAAGAAGGCTCACACCAACTGATTAATGAGCGTGCGGATATTCGTGCGGCGCTGACTGGTCTGATTCCCGCATTTTTACATGCGAAACCTAACCATTATTATTACTGATTTAGCTGAATTTCTGCTGTTTATTGTTTAATTACCCGTTAATTAATTGTTCTATATGCCATAAAAAAGCCACTCGAAAGTGGCTTTTTTTACAACGATTAGAAATGATTTGGGTCGGCAAGTTTCCACATGCGATAGTAGAAATTGTCTTCATCTTTTAAGTCGCTAAGCAACAACTCATTTTCCTTTAAGAAGAAATGGATCTGTGCATAGTTTTTAATTTCACGATCATTCATACGTTGAGCTAAATGATGAGCTTTAATCTCTGAAGGATGATTGAGACCAGCCGCAGCGATCATTTCAGAAAGCGCATGCAGGGTGTTCTTATGGAAGTTAAAGACACGTTCTGCTTTACTTGGTACATCAATCGCTTTTTGACGGTCTTTATCTTGTGTCGCAACACCTACTGGACATTGGTTGGTATGACAGCTTTGTGCCTGAATACAGCCTACGGCAAACATGAAGCCGCGCGCTGAATTGACCCAGTCTGCGCCCAATGCAAAAGTACTGGCAATATCGAAGGCGCTGATCATTTTACCACTGGCACCAATTTTGATTTGGTCTCGTAGCCCAGCACCGACCAGCGTGTTATGTACAAAGCGTAAACCTTCTCTTAAAGGGGTACCAATATAGTCACTGAACTCGATTGGCGCTGCACCTGTACCTCCTTCTGAACCATCTACCACAACAAAATCAGGCACAATTTTAGTTTCCAGCATGGCTTTCACGATGCTCATAAACTGCCAAGGCTGACCAATACATAATTTAAAGCCAACCGGTTTGCCTCCAGAAAGTTCACGGAGCTGCTGGATAAAATGCATCATTTCAATCGGGGTATTAAAGCTTGGGTGTTTAGACGGTGAAATACAGTCATGATCACGGGAAATACCACGGATAGCGGCAATTTCTTCTGTAATCTTATGCTTTGGCAAAATACCGCCATGACCCGGTTTTGCACCTTGAGAAAGTTTCACCTCAATCATTTTGATCTTTGGATTTTTTGCCTGTTCAGCAAATTTTTCTGGTGAAAACAGACCTTGTGGCGTACGGCAGCCGAAATAGCCACTGGCAATTTGCCAGACAATGTCACCACCATTTTCTAAATGGTAAGGACTTAAGCTACCTTCGCCTGTGTCATGATAAAAGTTCCCCAAAGCTGCACCTTTATTGAGTGCACGAATCGCATTTGCACTCAAACTGCCAAAACTCATTGCAGAGATATTCATAATCGATGCGCTGTAAGGCTGGCTACATTGTGCATTACCAATCTGTACACGGAATGAAGCTGGATCAGATGGCGGGCAAGGTGCAATTGAATGGACAATAAAACGGTAATTTGGATCATAAACATCAATAATTGACCCAAACGGTTTATCTGCATTTTCATTCTTGGCACGTTGATAAACCAGACTACGTTGCATGCGTGAAAAGGGAAGCGCATCCTGATCTGATTCAATGAAATACTGACGGATTTCTGGACGAACATCTTCAAAAATAAAACGGAAATGTCCAAGAATCGGGTAGTTTCTTAAAATGGCATGTTTCTTTTGCAATAAATCATGGAGGCCTACCAAACTGAGCAAACTGGTGACTAACCACAGACCATTGAGCAAGGTGTCTGAAATAAAGTAATAAATACTATGTGGGGTATAAATTGTTTTGAACCACGTAATACTTAAGGCAATGAAAATACAAAGAAACCAAACAGAATGTCTTGAAAAGAAAGTGTTAAGTAATTTATGTCTTATAGCTTGTGCTGGACTAGCCATAGCCAGGAGATTCCTAAAAATAAAGCAATGGACAAACGATGCCAAGAACTAGCCTGAACCACAAGTAACGAATTGTTAGATATGAGAATTGTTCTCTTATGAATTGAGTTTTTATGGCTTACATGGATACAAAAAATTAGATTTGGAGCTAAATATTCTATAATTATTACTAAATATGAATCTATTATCATAAAGACAATACAGGACACAATAAAAGTAAAAATGATTACAAATTGAAAAAATGAATTTTAGATAATAAGGAAGAATACAAAAAAGTGGAGGACCCTCGAAATGCCACAATATTTGCGTATTGCTGAAAAAGTTTATAAAAACCTTAAAGACGAAAATAAGTTTACGCAAGCCCCAGCCGAATGTATCAATTATTTACTCAAGCAAATTCGTAAAGAGCTGAAAGGGACGGATATGAAGCTTATTTATAATTTTATTGAGTTTAATTCTGGTTTTAAGAACCAGATTATAGATGGTTACTTAAATATAGATGTCAGTTTAATTCCAAATTATAAATATCAGGATGAGTTTGTGCTGTGGTTAGCGGGATTCATTGAGAAAATTACGGTAGGCGGGAAAAAGAGAACTCCGCCGATTGTAGAAAATATCCCACCCGAATTTACAGTGCATAGCGACCTTAAGCAGATCGGATTCATGAGCAATGATCAAAATGCAGAACAGATAATTTCCTATTTTAAGCATGGAGATTTTACCAATAGTTTCAATCGACATTAGCCAAACATTGCCATGATGGAGGAGTGTTGATCCAGCATCAATACTCCTTAAATGAGTAGAAGCCAGTAAGATATTAAAATAAAGTGTTCTTAGAAATAGTTTATCAAACTGATTTTTAATATAAATTTTTCACTATAGCCTAAAGAGATAAAACATGCCAAAACGTGAAAAAGAATTGACGATATTTGAAGCTTTGCGAGAAAGTCATGAAAAGCAAAGAGCGTTTTCTGAAAAGCTCATCCAAACCTCTGGAGATACACCAGAAAGAAGAGAGCTATTTGAATTGTTAAAAAATGAGCTATTTGCGCATGCAGTAGCTGAGGATCGCTTTCTATATATTCCATTGATGATGTCTGATGCAGGGTTGAACATCACCCGACATGCTTTATCTGAGCACCATGAAATGGATGAATTACTGGAAAAACTCACAGAGACTGAATTTAGTAACTCTGGTTGGCTTGCGATTGCCAAGAAATTATCTGAAGTGGTGCATCATCATTTACAAGAGGAGGAGCATAGTTTCTTCCAGCAAGCAGGTAAAATTTTAGCAGACGATCAAAAAAAGGAGCTTGCTCAGAAATATCAGGCAGAATATACAAAATATTTGAATAAAGACAAAGATAGTCTGACCTGAATATAATAAAGCTTAAAATATTTATACCCTCTTTGTGAGGGTTTTTATTTCAATAAGTTTCTATATCTATTTCAATATATTTCTTTCTTTACTTGAAGTCATCGCCATTAACTTAAAAAAAATTCTTATAACGGTTTTTAACAAAGAATTTATTTAGTCTGAAACTGTAAATAGTTCATTGATTGAAACTTCTATCTCATCAGAAGGTTTCAAGTAAATATTTTTAAGGAGAATAACCATGACAAATAATGACCAATATGATCGTGAACGTATTAAAAATTCATCTGACGAAGTGAAAAAAGAATTAAATGCAGATCCAATTACCGGTGAACCTGGTTCACATCCAGTCGGCACGGGCGTTGGGGCAGCAGGTGGTGCGGTTGCAGGTGCTACCATTGGTAGTGCTGGTGGGCCTGTAGGAACATTAGTTGGTGGCGCCGTGGGTGCTTTTGTTGGTGGATTAGCTGGTAATGCAGTCGGTGAGGCCATTGATCCTACGGTCGAAGATGCTTACTGGCGCGAAAATTATTTTAACCAGCCTTATTATAATGAGGCAAAGGCCAAATATCCTGATCTGGACTATGATCGGGATTACCGAGGTGCATATCGCTTAGGTTATGAAAAACGTTATGGATATGATCCTGATGTGGCTTTCGAAGAAGTCGAACCTGAGTTAAGAACACATTGGGACCAAGAAGGCAAAGCGGACTCGCGTTTGTCTTGGGAAGAGGCACGACATGCTTCACGTGATGCATGGACTCGCACCACAGATCTGAGCAAATAGAAAGTTTTCATTAAAGTCTCGAAACCCTATTCTTTGTGAATAGGGTTTTTTATACGTTGGAATATGTCTAGACAAAAGAAAACCGCCCTTAAAGGCGGCTGCTGAATGATTTCAGCAAATCATAGAAGTGTGAACGGTCAAGAGCCCACTTCTATTTCTGTAAATTAGTGGCTTTTATTGAATGCTTCTATAAATTCATCTGACTTAAAGTAGGAGTTGATCAATTCTCCACTTTTAGAGTATTCAGGCTGCACGGGCATGGCTTTCTTGACTTCTTTAGGCTGGGTATATTTGAATTCTGGTGGTATCTCTTTGCGAATAGGTGGCAGCTTTTTCTTCCCATCTGTGGTAATTCGCTGGATAAAACCTGCCAACCATAAGATGAATTCACCTTCATTCTTTAAGGTCGGTATAAGGCTAATATCCAGCTGAATTTTACATTCAGCATTGGGCTTATTGAGACACTCTTCAAAATCAATAAAGTTATAAAGTAATTTTAATTTAGAATCTTTTATTTCTTTACGAAGCTCAATCATCAATTTATTTAAATTTTCTAACGGATCATTGCTAAATTCTTTATTTTCCTTAAGTTCTTGGTAAATTTTTTCAGCTATCCGCAAATATTGTGGCATATCAAGTTCTCCCTAAACGCTGGTCATTTTGTGATTATGAAGCGTTTTGGGTTTCTTATTGTGTCCGTTAACCCTGTTATTGTGAGTAGTAGGAGTGTTTAGAAACAACGTAAAGGAAATAGTGATGACGAAATCATTGTAGGAGAGCTGATTAAGCCAGATTTCCAGCTTAATCAGACATTCCTATCTTTTAGTTATATTCATAAACAAGTAGGGCTGTAAATTTGAAGAGGGTATTTTCATTCGCATAACTATGGCTGATTTGTTTGATATTGACCTGATGATTATATTTCGTTAACTCATTTCTAAGCCACTCATTAATATTATTTTCTAAGTCTTGAATAGATGTAGATTCAAAGGCTTTTATTTTAGCCATTATCATTTCTCCTTCGTGAAAAATATGTATCTATTTAGGGTAAATCCAGAAGAATCAATTTTTTTATATCATTTGTTTTGATTTTGAAAGTTTTTATAATTTTCTATTAACTTGTTTCGAGATATATGTCGAAAGATATA
>NZ_LRPD01000015.1:0-98971 GCF_001605865.1 Acinetobacter sp. NRRL B-65365
CTCCCACCCCCCCTTTTATAAAAGGGAGGAGTTCCCCCTCTTTTTTAAAGACGAGGGTTAGGGGGAGATTCTAATCTTGAACTGAAAATAAACCTGTTGATAAATAACGGTCACCGCGGTCACAGATAATGCAGACAATCACGGCATCAGGTGTTTCTTCGGCAATTTTAACCGATGCCCAAACTGCACCACCTGATGATGTACCTGCACTGATACCTTCAGTACGCGCAAGCTTACGCATGGTTTTTTCAGCTTCAATCTGGGGAATATCAATAATACGGTCGACACGACGACGATCAAAAATAGTTGGCAGATATTCTTCAGGCCAGCGGCGAATCCCCGCGATGCTTGAACCATCTGAAGGTTGTAAACCAACAATCTGAATATCAGGGTTTTGTTCTTTCAAATATTTAGAAACACCCATGATGGTACCGGTGGTGCCCATCGAGCTGACAAAATGGGTAATCTTGCCACCTGTTTGCTTCCAGATTTCAGGCCCTGTAGTCAGGTAATGCGCTTCAACATTATCAGGGTTACCAAACTGGTTCAGAACAAAACCCTTACCTTCTGCCTGCATTTGCATAGCGAGGTCACGTGCGCCTTCCATCCCTTGCTGCTGAGTCACTTCAATCAACTCTGCACCATAGGCCAGCATGGCATCTTTACGTTCCTGACTCATGTTGTTCGGCATGATCAGTTTCATTTTATAACCGCGCATTGCCGCAACCATTGCCAAAGCAATACCGGTATTGCCACTGGTGGCTTCAATCAAGGTATCGCCTGGCTGAATCTGCCCACGTTTTTCGGCCTGTACAATCATGTTATAAGCAGGACGATCCTTGACTGAACCTGCTGGATTGTTACCTTCTAATTTGGCTAATACCGTGGCCTGGGTATGACACGCTAAACGCTGCAAACGTACTAAAGGGGTTTTACCGACATAATAATCAAGTAAAAATTCATCTGCTAAAAAATCAGTTTGCGTATTCGTCATGATCGACACCGATATTAAGGTGGCGACTATTGTATGAAAAAAACAGAAATACTGCACCATTTCACTCTGCTTTTTATTGGCAAGCAGATGTCTGCGCTTATCAGAAAGCATGCTAAGATATTGCGCAGAATGATAAATCTGACCGAACTATGTCAAATTTCAATAAGACCATATCGAAACGTTTACGCCTCAATCATGCTTATGGGCAGTTGATTGCACTTATTCTTGTGCCAATTGCGATTTTGACAAGTGTAGGAATTCTTTGGGTTTTAGCCGAAACGACCAACTCAGCCAAACAACAACAGCGCTCAGATGCTTCTGCGATTTTGGCACGCTATCATCAAACGGCAAATGATTTATTAAAGCTGGTTCAAGAGCAACCTGATCAATATGATCGCGCGCAAAACATCATGCAAAAAATGTTTGATGAAAAGAATTTACAACGTGCGGTGCTGATTGATAATAAAGGACAGACCTATTTAAGTGTCGGTTATCAAAACAACCGTTTCTGGCCTAATTTCCCCAATAACAGTAATTTTTTTGGCCCCATTTCTCATAATCACAACAATATTTATGGTGCAAAACTGGACAGCGGCAATCCTGACTCTGTCTGGCTGATGATTGAGCTGGATAATCAACCGCTGGAACTGGCTCGTTATAAAGTTTTACTGTCATTGGTGGTCACAGGCTTATTGACCATTCTCATTTTACTGTTCTGCCTGAATGTGTTCTCCCGCCGCTGGCTCGCACCGATCTATGAGATTCGTATGCAAATGCAACGTCTCAATGCGGATACACTCGATCAGCACATTGTCGTAAACAGTACCGGTGAACTGCGTTTACTCCAGCGTGACATTGCCAACGTGGTGAAACGTCTACACTTTAGCTTTCTCGAATTAAAAGAACATACCGAACAAACCGAAGAAGATTTACGCAGAACCTTAGATACCTTAGAAGTTCAGAACATTACTTATCGTCAGGCGCGTGACCAAGCAATTTCATCGAATCAATCCAAGTCTGTTTTCCTGGCCAATATCAGTCATGAGCTTAGAACGCCACTGAACAGTATTGATGGCTTTATTCATTTGTTGCTGCGTCAGCAAAACCTGAGCAATGAACAAAATCTCTATCTGCAAACGATTCGAAAATCCTCTGCGCACCTACTGGCACTGATTAATGATGTACTAGACTTTTCTAAAATTGATGCGGGCAAATTAGAACTCGAAACCGCCCCGTTTGACCTTGAAGAAGCCATCTTCGATGTGATGGATATGCTCTCGCCTCTGGCGGCACAAAAGCATATCAATATGGCCTTCTATTATGCTGAAAACATTCCACAGCATGTGGTTGGTGATGCGCTACGCTTTAAACAGATTCTGACCAACCTAATTTCCAATGCGATCAAATTTACCCCTGATGGTGAAATCATCGTACGGGTGCGTATGGAAGATGATGAGATTGGACAATGTTTATTGCATTTCAGCGTACAGGACAGTGGTATTGGCTTAAGTGGTACTGACCGTAAAAAATTATTTGAATCCTTTTCTCAAGGGGATGCCTCGGTTACCCGTCAATTTGGTGGTACTGGACTCGGTCTGGCTATTTCCAAGCAGCTCGTACATTTGATGCATGGTCAGATTGGCTTTGAGGATAATCAGGAGCGCGCGCCAACAGAAAAAGGTTCGACCTTCTGGTTTACCGCATCCTTTAAAGTGGAAGAACAAGATGAGTTTGTGGAACATCCTCATTTTGACCATTTGCAAGTAGTGTCTTATCTGGCCCATCCTGCAACAGCCAGCGTTCTGCGCTCATATCTGGAAAATTATCGTGTTTCACATATTGAAACCCAATCTATTCTGGATCTGTTCAGTCGTTTAAATCATCTCAACCAGCAAGAAAGCACTTGGCTGATTGTGGATCACAGCGGCGATACCGAAGCATTACTAAAAGAAATCCGTCAGCGTTATCACGGCAATCTTGCGGTTTATGGCTACCAGATGAGCCTTGATCCGAATATGCTTAATGAATATCGCGCACGTCCGCTCTATCAACCGCTCAGTCGTCGTGAACTGGTTCAGTTGCTCGGCAACCAGCCTATTTTTGAACAGGAACCTGAAGACTTTAATGGTCAAGGTCTACACGTCCTAGCTGTCGATGATCATCTACCCAACCTGATTGTGCTTGAAGCTTTACTGGGTGAACTCAATGTCACCACTACCAAAGCGTTAAGCGGACAGAAAGCCATCGACATTATTCAGGAACGTATTGAACAAAAATCACCACCATTCGATCTGGTGTTTATGGATATTCAAATGCCTGTGATGTCTGGTATTGATACGACCCGTGCGATTCGCTCTTTAGAATCAACTCTAGATAATGGCATGCAACTGCCAATCATTGCCCTCACCGCACATGCACTGGCAGACGAAAAGCAGAAGTTACTCAAAGTCGGTATGAACGATTACGTAACCAAACCGATTCAGATGGAACAGATCATTCAAATCCTGACACATTGGACCAAGAATAACTTTAGTGCCCAGCCAGTCAATATTGAACAAAAACGTCCAATCGAATCGATTGATCCAAATATTCTCAACTGGCAACAAAGTATTCAGTTGGCTGCCAATAAAGAAGATCTGGCGCAAGACCTGTTAGGCATGCTGGTCGATAGTTTTGATACTGAACTTGCTGAAATGCAGCAGTTGATTGAAATGGAAGACTTTCCACAACTTGAGCATGTGCTGCATCGTTTATATGGCGCAACGCGTTATGTCGGCACGCCAAACCTGCAACAGGTTTCAGGTGAATTTGAACAATTTGTCTCGACCTTACGTAAAGAGCGTCGCAAAGCAGATGATCAATTTATCCGTGAAACCAATCATCGTTTCAGTGAGCTAAATACTGCCATTGAACAAGTCAGACTGGCAGCAAATTTAATCTTGCATGCGCACGACAGTTAACGTGACTGGGGTGTCATGTTTCAACTCTGACACTCATGCTATGCTGCCTCATCGAACACAATAAGAGTAAGACAGATGGCACTTTTACGCGTTGAAAAGAACAATGGAATTGCAACCGTTTCTTTAAACCGGCCAGACAAACGCAATGCAATGAGCTTTGCTTTGCTAAAAGAACTGGTTGCAACCGCAAAAAAAATTGAAAAAGACCGTTCAATCCGTTGTGTCATCTTAACAGGTGAAGCCAATGTATTTAGTGCTGGCATCGATCTGTCTGATCTAAATAATCCGAAGAATACAGCATTTGCAGCATGGGAATTGATCAAGCCTGGACAAAGCCTGTTTCAAAAAGCATTTTTAATCTGGCAGAACCTGCCGATCCCTGTGATTGCAGCCATTGAAGGCTATTGCTTTGGCGCGGGCATGCAACTGGCACTTGCAGCGGACATTCGCATTGCAACACCAACCACTAAAATGTCAATTATGGAAAGCCGCTGGGGCCTCGTCCCAGATATGGGACTGACCCGTTCGCTCAAAGGTCTGATTGGCGTTGATCTTGCCAAAGAACTTACCTTGACTGCGCGTATTTTTGATGCTGAATACGCCAAAGAAATTGGTCTAGTGACACATTTAGACAATGATCCATTGGCAAAGGCAAATCTCATTGCGGAAGAGATTTTACAGCGTTCACCAGATGCGATTATGGCAGCAAAACGCGTTCTGGATGCAATGGAACACCAGCCAGAAAAAGCATTACGCCTAGAAAAGCTTTGGCAACTTAAACTACTATTAGGTAAAAATAGCAGTCTTGCGCGTAAGAAAGACAAAAATCCAGAGGTTGAGTTCCTGCCTCGTCAATATAAATAAGCACAACCAGAGTACATTCACATGCATGTTAATCAACAAACACCAATCGCATTTCTAGGTATGGGTTTAATGGGGACACGTATGGCGAGCAGGCTACTGCAAGCAGGTTATCACGTGGCAGTCTGGAACCGTAGCCCACATGCATGTGAAGCACTGATCCAACAAGGTGCTCAAAGTCTAGAATTAAAAAAAATTGGAAATTATCCCGTCATTTTGACTTGTCTGGCAGATGATCAGGCCGTTCAAAGTGTCTTTTCCCAGATTCAACCTAACTTAAAAGCGCAGCAAATCATTGTTGATTTTTCCAGCTTGTCCGTTGCCGCTACGCTAAACCTCGCACAAGCAGCACAGCAACAGGGAGTAACATGGATTGACTCTCCTGTATCAGGCGGAACCATGGGCGCTGAACAAGGAAGCTTAGTCATTTTTGCGGGTGGAGATACAGCAACTATCCAGCAACTTAGTCCAATTTATCAAGTTCTTTCTCAGCGGGTGACCCGTATGGGTGAATCTGGTACAGGTCAGGCCACCAAGATTTGCAATCAACTGATTGTGGCTGCCAACAGCACTTTAATTGCTGAAGCGGTGGCACTGGCAGATCAGGCAGGCGTTGACACCACACTACTGGCACCCGCCCTTGCAGGCGGCTTTGCCGACTCAAAACCGTTCCAGATTCTTGCCCCTCGTATGGCAACTGATACCTTTGAACCTGTGCAATGGAAAGTGCAAACTTTGTCAAAAGACCTCAACAATGCACTACAACTCGCACAAAGTTTTAACTTAAAGATACCTGTGGCACAAAAAGCTCTACTACAGTTACAAGCCCACCAAGAAAATGGCTTTGCCGAGAAGGATTTAGCTACTATTATCAAAGTTATAGAACAATAAACAGGGTCTATTGATTCAGGGAGTCAGAATATGAGCCATCTCGCAGTCAATTTATCAATGATTTTTACGGAAGTCCCTTTAATTGAGCGTTTTGCTTTAGCCCATGCACACGGATTTCAACAGGTTGAAATTCAATTTCCTTATGAATTAGACATTATTGATATCCGTACCCAACTCGAACAATATAATCTTTCTTTATGCCTGATCAATGTTCCTGCTGGCGATCTGATGCAAGGTGGTAATGGTCTAGCTGGGATTCCCGGCCGTGAAATTGAATTCCATCAAGCACTTGAACTGGCAATTCGCTATGCCAATGCACTCAATGTGCCGCGCGTTAATATTCTGGCTGGTAAACAACCGCTGGATGCGGATCTGCTGCCTTGCCTGAATACACTGGCCAGCAACTTGAAGCTTGCTTGCCACATGTTCACCGAGCAAGGAATTGAGCCTGTTTTTGAGATGATTAATGGTACCGATATGCCACGCTTTTTGATCCAGAACATTGCACAAGGTCAGGAAATGCTGGAGGCCGTCCACCACCCTGCCTTAAAGATGCAATATGATTGCTACCATATGGCGATGATGGGTGAAGATGTTTTAGCTGGGCTACAAGAAAATCTACACCAGATTGGACATATCCAATTTGCCGACTGTCCCGGCCGCCATGAGCCAGATACAGGAAATATCCCGTATAAACAGATCTTTGACTGGTTGCTACAAAGTGACTATCGAGGTCTCATTGCGGCGGAATATCGACCAAAAACCCAGTCAGATCAATCTTTTGCATGGAAAAAGAAGTACTTTTCCAATGATGTGAATACATAAACTGTTACTGCTAAAATTTGAACTTTTTAGAGAAAAACGGTATATTTGACAATGAGCAATTGTCAGGAAAATATACCCTCTATGAATTTAGAACCATCGCCCAGCGCTTCTAATTCTCACGACCTAAAAATCAAAACAGCGAACAAAGATGTACAGGCTTGCCTTAAAGTTGTACATGAAGCTCTCACTGATGTAAAAGCCAAAGATATTCTTGAACTTGACGTAAGTACGATCAGCAATGTTGCCGATGCAATTGTAATTGCAAGCGGTACATCGACTCGTCATGTTAAAGCCCTTGCAGATAATGTTGCTGATGAAGCACGTAAAGCAGGTTTCCGCCCAATCGGTGTCGAAGGTGAACGCGATGCTGAATGGATCTTAATTGATCTCGGTTTCGTTGTGGTACATGTGATGTTACCAACCGCGCGTAAGTTCTATGACCTAGAAAGCTTATGGCGTGCACCCGAATCTGTAGCGTAAAGCTCTCCAAAAAAGCGACCGAATCGGTCGCTTTTTTATATTTAAGTAAGTAACTCCTGGACTTTTTCACATTCCACTTGATATTGTTCTGTGAGATTAAAAACCTGACAAAAGGTAGCAAATAAAGCAGCCCGCTCCGATTTCTCTTCATTCGTCCAAATTGGCTTATAGTACTGATACTGGACCTCACTTAATAATTCCTTAACCTTTTCTACTAGAATCTGTTTTTCTCTGTTGGTATGACCATATTTCCATAGGCAGATAAGCCAATCAAACTTATTCCAAAAAGAAAAATGATCGTAAGCCTCTAAACGTTGAGCTATACCAAGCTGCTCATTACTGAATTGATAAAGATTATCAAGCTGTCTAGGTTGAATACGTTCAAGTAAAATAAATTTTCTCAACAAATAAAAAGGTAATCTTAGTTGTTTTTCTTCCAGCACTTTCACAACTTCATTTAAATCAAAATATTCCAACTTCATCGCCTTATATAAAACAACAAATAAAACAGAAGGTTGATTTAAAAACTTAATCAAAGAATAAAAGTCCTGCTTATCCCATTTTAATAACAACATTTGCATCAACCCGAGTCTAACTTTTTGTTCAGTTAAAGAAGAAGGGATTAAGAACTTTTCAAAGTATTTAGAAAAATCAAAATTCCGTTGTTTTAACTCAAAAATAGCAATATCGATGATTGATAAATACTGACTATTCAGTGCTTGAAGTAGAATAACTTCATCCAACTCACCCCGTTGTTGCAATTCATATAAAATTGCTTTTTTAACATCAGCGTATTGCGTTTTTATTAGCTGCTGCTTTATGAATGCAACATCTTGCTTCACAACAAAAGAAATCCAGTATTTACGAATTCCTTGATCATTGGCGAATTGTGCTATCTCTACCAGCTCAAGCTCCGAAAGTAATTTTTTATCTAAAAGATAGTGATAAAGCGTTCGACTGAGTTTTCCTTGCTTAAAACGTAATACAGGTTTTACCTTATCCAAATTCTGGGATATTTTCCTCATCAATATATCTTCAATCTCACCCACGATACGAATTCTTTTTTGAATCGCATAAATATCAAGAAAGTAATCAAGACAAAGATCTATACATTCAGGCCGGTCACCCCATCTCAATAAATGTTGAGCTGCTAGTTTTCGGTTAATAGGTACATAATCGCTTAATTTGCGCAACAAATGCGGAAATAAGATTGGTTCAAAACACCCCTTTAAGTGTTTCAAGGCAGCTTCACGCTCGTATCCATCATACCAATAAAGTTGGTTAATATACTTCTGTAACTTATCTGGAGTCATTATATTCAAAACATTTTATAAAATTATCACTGCAAGACATTAAAGCTGTTTTATAAATAAATAGAAAGTTAATGAAAACGAATTTCATCAATTTTAACCCGCATAGTAATAATCATGTTTAGCTTCTGGCCTAGAAAGCTTATGGCGCGCACCCAGATCTGTAGCGTAAAGCTCTCCAAAAAAGCGACCGAATCGGTCGCTTTTTTTATATTTAGATCACCCACGAGAATCTCTTTCACACAGTTTTTATTACTCCCTTCTCTAGCTTCACAAATTTTTCTTCTGATTGCCAATCAACACAACAATGCTAGTATAAATACACCCATCACCCATTAAATCTAAAACAATATGAAAGATTCAACTGAATGGATTGAAACGCTTAACAAAATTACTGGACTCGCGCAAACAGGTTTGTACTACTCAAAAGATGTCTATGACAAAGAACGTTATGACCAAATTATTAGTTATGTCCGCACGTTAATTGATTTAAAAGAAATTGACACTCAAGACTTTATTGCAGATGTGCTTCAAGATGTCGGATATGCAACACCTAAAATAGATGTACGTGCAGTTGTATTTAAAGAAAATAAACTCTTATTAGCCAAAGAAACACAAGATGGCTTATGGTCCATTCCGGGCGGCTGGGCTGATATTGGCTACTCAGCAGCAGAGAATGCTGAAAAAGAAGTGTTAGAGTAAACAGGATTAGAAGTTAAAGCAACAAGACTTCTTGCACTGACGGATCGAAGAAAACATCCTCATCCAGCCATGTTTTTACATGTGTATAAGGCTTTCTTTTGGTGTGAACTCATTGGAGGTGAGTTAAAACCAAGTATTGAAACATCTGAAGTTGGATGCTTTGGTAGAAATGAATTACCTCCTATTTCGACAGCTCGTGTTACAGAAACACAAATCCACCAATTTTTTGAGTTACGACAAGAACTACCTGAGAGTACTTATTTCGATTAACATTCAATTCTGAAACTCATCAAAAAATATAATCCCAAAAAACAATATCTTTGCCATCTTAAGGACCAGCAAATACCAGTTATCACCCACAACTAATTTTGACATGACAAATTGTCAAAATTCTAGCACTATACAGATTCTTGCAATCCCACCAATAAATAGCATAACTGGAGTACAGGAAGTGAAAATACTGATTACAGGTGCCAATACTGGCATTGGTTTTGCCACGGCAGAACAGTTGGTTAAACAAGGGCAACACGTGATTCTCGCATGCAGAAACCCACAAAAGGCGCAAGAAGCACAAAGCAAGTTACGCGCACTCGACCAAGGACAAGTCGATCTTATCTCCCTCGACCTCAACAGCCTTGAATTTACCCGAAAAGCAGCCGATGAAATCGCAGATCGTTACGGTAAGCTGGATGTGTTGATCAACAATGCGGGCTTATTTGCCAAGACCAAACAGCTGACAGCCGATGGCTTCGAGCAACAATTTGGTGTCAATTATCTCGGTCATTTTTTATTGACGCAAAAACTGCTTCCTGTTTTAAAACAATCTCCTCAAGCACGGATTGTCCATTTAGCCTCGATTGCACATTGGGCAGGCTCAATCAAACCCAATAAATTCCGTGCAGAAGGTTTTTACAACCCCTTGTTTTATTATGGACAATCCAAACTTGCCAATTTATTGCTGAGTAATGCCCTCGCAGAACAACTGGCAGATAGCTCAATCACCAATAATGCCTTACACCCTGGTGGGGTTGCCTCTGATATTTATCGCGACCTACCTAAACCTGTTTATGCAGCAATGAAACTCGGCTTAGTTCCCACCTCTGTTCCAGCAAAACTGATTACCCAAATGGCGATTGGAGATGAATGGGCAAAACGCAATGGAGAATATGTCAGTGCGCATATGCCTGACTGGAAATCTTCACATGCCAAAAATCAGCAACTGGCACGTGACCTATATCAACAGTCTATGAACCTTGTTGAAAAGTTTATTTAAACAAAAATAACTTCAAATAAAAAAAAGCCACCCAAGGGTGGCTTTTACAATCTTGATTGAGGTCAGATTAGTGACCACCACCATTAATTGCTTTCGTCATATCTTCCACAACTTTCTTGGCATCACCAAAGATCATCATGGTTTTTTCATTGTAGAACAAGTCATTGTCTAGGCCAGCATAACCTGTTGCCATAGAGCGTTTGATCACCATGATGGTACGTGCTTTATGCGCTTCAAGGATCGGCATACCGTAAATTGGTGAACTTGGATCATCTTTCGCTGCTGGGTTAACAACGTCGTTCGCACCAATCACAAGTACTACGTCTGTTGCAGGGAAGTCTGAGTTGATCTCATCCATTTCCAAGATGTCTTCATACGCAACATCTGCTTCTGCCAACAATACGTTCATGTGACCAGGCATACGGCCCGCAACTGGGTGAATCGCAAAGCGAACTTTTACACCCTGCTCTTTCAAGATTTCACACAACTCTTTAACAGCATTCTGTGCACGACCTTGCGCCATACCGTAACCCGGTACAATCACAACGCTGTCTGCATTTGACATCAGGAAGCCTGCATCATCTGCTGAACCAGAACGGTGGTTACGTTGAACTTGCTCACCTTTGTCTGCTGACGCAACTGCTGCACCTCCCATTGCACCACCAAACAATACGTTGATGATTGAACGGTTCATCGCCTTACACATGATGTAAGAAAGAATCGCACCTGAAGAACCAACCAGCGAACCTGCAACGATCAACATATTGTTTTCAAGTGTGAAACCAATACCTGCCGCTGCCCAACCAGAGAATGAGTTCAACAGTGATACCACGACTGGCATATCACCACCGCCCACTGGTGCAATCCATACCCAACCAAATGCAAGTGCAAGTGCTGTCATTGCCCAGAACGCAGTCATGTTACCTGTGGTAAAGAAGTAGAAACCACACGCCAGCATTGCAATAAAGATGATGGCCTGAACAGGTTTAACCCATGCACCAGAGATTGTTTTTGCCCATTTCTTTGCAGCCAATTTACCGTAAGCAAATACAGATGCAGTGAATGTAATCGCACCAACGAAGCAACCTACGAACAATTCAAATAAATGAACTGAACTCATATGTGCATGTTGAACACCCGCAGCCGTTAAAGCAGCTTCATTTTGCGCAAACAATGCAGTGAGCTGGTTGTTATGCAAGATCGCAGCAATCGCAATCAATACCGCAGCCAAACCGACCAAAGAGTGCATCAATGCTACAGTTTCAGGCATTTGTGTCATTGGAACAGTTTTCGCACGTGCTATACCAACAACAGCCCCTAACACCATTGCACCGCCAATCATCCAAACCACTGGATGTTCAGCAACAAAGAAAGTCGTCACAACAGCAATCGCCATTGCGATCATACCGTAACGGTTACCCGCAATTGCAGTCTTAGGACCAGACAAACCACGTAAGGTTAAGATAAAGAGGACAGCACCAATCAGGTAGAACCAATCCGCATAGTCTCGAATGAATTCCATCGCTTAGCCCTCTTTTTTCTTTTGCTTCGGCTTGAACATTTCAAGCATACGAGCAGTTACAGCAAAGCCACCGAAGATGTTAATGCTCGCCAAGAACACAGCAATCGCACCAAGCACACTCACCACATTGACACTTTGGAATGCAACATTTGCATCAACACCAATCGCAGGCATACCCACTGTCTGGATCATCGCGCCAACTACAATAATTGAAGACAACGCGTTGGTTACCGCCATTAAAGGGGTATGCAATGCAGGTGTTACGCCCCACACCACGTAATAACCTACGAAGATGGCAAGGACGAAAATTGTAATCGTTTCAACCATGAGAACTCTCCTTAACCGCGCTTGAGCAGTACTTGACCGCCATGTGCCACAAGTAACGCTTTCTGGATTTCATCTTCCTGATTAATCGCAAAGCCTTTCTCTTTGTCGAATAATGTCTCAAGGAAGTTAAAAACGTTACGCGCATACAATGCCGATGCTTCTGTTGCAACCGTGCCAGGAATGTTTGGAATACCCAAAATTTTCACGCCATTTTCAGTTGTTACAGTTTCGCCTTCTTTAGAACCTTCAACGTTACCACCCGTCTCAACTGCCATATCTAAAATGACAGAACCCGGTTTCATTTTGGCAACGGTTTCAGCTTTAATTAAACGCGGAGCATTACGACCTGGAATCAATGCAGTGGTGATTACGATGTCAGCATTTGATACAGCTTTATCTACAATCGCAGCTTGATCTTTGATGTATTGCTCACCTGGCTGCCAACCATAACCGCTTTTCGCAGCTTCAGCAGCACGTTGCTTTTCTTCATCGGACATTGGCACGTCTAGCCATTTGCCGCCTAAAGATTCAACTTGCTCTTTTGCGGTCGGACGTAAGTCTGTTGCTTCCACAACAGCACCCAAACGTTTCGCAGTTGCAATCGCCTGAAGACCAGCAACACCAACACCCATAATCACAACACGTGCAGGTTTTACTGTACCTGCTGCCGTCATTAACATTGGGAACATACGTTGATATTCAGCCGCTGCTAACAATACAGACTTATAGCCTGCCAAGTTTGCCTGAGAAGAAAGTACATCCATGTTTTGTGCACGTGACAGCGTACGTGGAAGCAGTTCTAAAGCAAAAGCAGACACTTGCTGAGTAGCAAACTGGTCTAATTCTGGATTGCGGTAAGGGTCAAACATTGCAACCACAGTCGTATTCGCCGCAAGTTTTTGAATTTCATCGCCTTTAGGGGCACGTACCTTCAAAATAATTTGGCTGCCTGTATATGCATCGTCCGTAATGGTTGCGCCAACTTGTTCATAAGCACTGTCAATATACGCAGCTTTAACACCAGCACCACGTTCAATGACAACGCTATGACCTGCGTTAATCAACTTCTTTACTGTTTCCGGTGTAGCCGCTACACGACTTTCACCAGCGACAGTTTCGGTTGGGATTCCGATCTGCATGAGCGTCCCTCAAGCTAGTTTTTCTTAAGTAAACATCGCAAATAGCAATGTTTCCCCCAGGAGTATTCTTTGTAGAAATTTGGATTCTAATGGAAGTTTTTTAAATTTCCACCCAATATTTATTTAATAAATACCCATATTTTGAACTGATGATTCACATTTATATTGAAAACTTGTATGCTCAGCATGTTTGACTTTTTGTAAAGCAAACCTCTCCACTCATATATTCTCAATATGAAATTTTGATTAGTATTAATCATCATCTGTTCAGTTTTAAGCGCAGTATTCTCGATTAAAAGGCATGTCTACGCTGTATTTATTCAACAAATCCACACATCATCCTTATCTTGAACAGCATTGAACCAAGTTCCATTTATAGCGCTTTGCTCTTTATTCTGGTTGTTCAAAAATAATGGGTTGAATCAGCATCATAGACATGCCGGTAGAGAGTGGGATTGGCTTATCTCCGTTTTCTCGTGGTCGTTTCGGCGACTTCTTTATGAATGTATCAGCAATACTTGCTGGATGACTTATGATGAAATGACAAATTCCCTTATCAATAAATCTGAATTGAATTGATATGAACCCTAAGAAAAACCAAAAAGAAATGTAAAAACTTGAGTAGGCATTTTTTCAAGTGATATTTGTATCGTTTTGTCTAGCAAAAGCCGCATTTTTGCACAGTATTGGTGCAAAAATTAAACAGTTAAATTATCTGCTTCATCATTCTGGTTTAGCAACAGTAAAATTTCCTGAAAATGTGCCCCCATCGCCTCTTCTGCGAGACAATCTTCTGGGTTTCGTAGCGGACATTGCTCCAAAGACAGGCAGCCACAGCCAATACATTGATCCAGTTGTTGACGTAGCTGTAGCAACATCATAATTTGCTGATCAAGCTGTCCCTGCCATTGTTGTGACATGATTTGCCAATCTTTTTTTGTGGCAACTTGCTGCTTAGGTAGGGTCGCAAAGGTCTCTTTAATCTGTTGCAAGCTAATCCCGACTTGCTGGGCTGCTTTAATAATTGCAATCCTTCTTAACATAGCCCGTTGATAACGGCGTTGATTGCCTGCTGTTCGCGTACCCCAAATCAATTCTTTTTCTTCATAGAAACGAATGGTTGGTACTGAAACACCACTTCTTTTCGCCAGTTCGCCAATACTCAGCCAAGTCTGTAATTGTTCTTTCAAAATCTGCTTGACCTCTAGTTAACTTGAGCTTTGATACTAACATACCACAGCAACCAGAATGAGTTTTAGCCATGAATCAGCCCCATACAGATGCATTTCAATTGATCAATCCCGATGCGCTCTATGACCCGCGCAGCAATGGCTATAGTCACGTTGCGATCATAAAACCCAATATGCGTATTATTCATATTGCAGGTCAGGGTGGAGAAAATAAAAATGGCGAGCTTTCTAAATATTTTGACCAACAGGTACAACAAGTCTTCTATAATATTCAGCAGGCATTAGCTTCAGCCCAAGCGCAACAGTCAGATATTGCCGTGCTACGTATTCTGGTGGTCGATCATGATGCTGATAAGCTTCAGGCGCTGGTAGCTATCATGCAAAGCTTATGGAAAGATCAAGCATTTCCGGCCTGCACCCTGATTCCTGTACCTGCGCTAGCCCTAGAAAACATGCAAGTCGAAATCGAAGCCACCGCTTATACCGCATAAATCAGAATAGAGAATCCTATGTCTATCCCCCAAGAAGATATCAGTCAAAATAAAACTTTACTTTGGTTTATGGCGGCAGCGTGCGGTTTATGTGCGGGTGCCAACTATTATAGTCAGCCTTTGATTCATTCGATTCAGCAATACTTTTCTGTTACTGAAGGTCAAGCTGCCCTGACCGTAACCTTTGCTCAAGTGTCGTATGCACTCGGTCTTTTGTTCATTGTTCCAATGGGCGATGTGGTCAATAAAACCCGATTTATTCCTTTACTCATGGGGTTATGTGCTATTGGCTTATTCATCAGTGCCTTTTCAGTAAATTTACCGATGTTATGGCTTGGCACAGTGATGGCGGGTCTATTTTCAGTGGCAGCTCAGGTACTAATTCCACTCGCGACCATGACGGTAAAGCCTGAAAAAACAGGAGAAGTGATTGGCTTTTTAATGAGTGGTTTACTGGTCGGTATCTTACTTTCAACCAGTCTCGCAGGCTTGTTTTCCAACCTGTTTCACTGGAAAGTCATCTATGTAGTGAGTGGCATTTTAATGCTGATTCTGGCCTATGCCTTGAAAAGCCGTCTGCCTTATGTCATGCGTATGAAGCTGAATTATAGTCAGGTTTTTGTCTCCATGGCACAACTGCTTAAACAGGAAAAGCGCTTGGTGTTACGCGCACTTGCGGGTGGTTTTGCCTTTGCAGCAGTCAGTATTTTATATTCAACCATCGCCCTATTATTGACTTCAGCCCATCATCTACAAGACCTGCTGATTGGTATGGTACCGCTGGTCGGTATTTTTGGGGCGCTTTCTACCCAATATATTGGTAAATATGCAGATCAGGGCTATACCAGCAGACTGACTTGGATCGGTTGTGCCTTATTCATTCTCAGCTGGATATTTTTCTATTTCGGTCAAACGACTTTAGTGAGCTATATTCTTGGTTTTGCATTGATCCAGTTGGCCTTAGCATTAGTCCATACCAGTAACCAGAGTATTATTTTCCGTTTACGCCCTGATGCCAAATCACGGATTAATGCCATTTATATGACGGCCTACTTCACTGGCGGTGCTGGCGGTTCTGCGTTAGGGATTTTTGCATGGAATCATGGCGGCTGGAGTGCAACCTGTCTGGCGGGCTTCAGTCTGGTCTTTGCCTGCATGTTATTTAGTTTTATAGATTATCTTGCGACCAAGCAAAACAAGATTGTAGCGTCTTGAATTTTCATATTGATGCTTAAAAATTGAAGTGATCGGGATGAGCATTGGTGAAATTTTCTTAAAACTCGTATAATGCTGCCCTTTCTTTTCTTGTCCACATCCGAGAGCCCTTTATGCAATCACTAGAATCATTAAAGCCACGTATTTCCGTTGCGCCAATGATGGATTGGACAACAAAAGACTATCGTTTTTTTGCACGCCTGTTTAATCCAAATGTGGTGCTCTATACCGAAATGGTGACAACGGGTGCGATTATTTACGGTGGTGCCAATCGTCATCTTGACTTCAACAAAGAAGAACACCCAATCGTGTTACAACTCGGTGGTTCAAACCCACAAGAACTCGCGACCTGTACCAAAATGGCAGAGGACTGGGGTTATGATGAAGTCAACTTAAATGTCGGCTGTCCAAGCGATCGCGTTCAGAATAATAAAATTGGTGCATGCTTAATGGCGGAGCCTAATCTGGTCGCCGAGTGTATTCATAGCATGCAAAAAGCCGTATCGATTCCTGTGACGGTCAAACATCGTATCGGGATTGATGATATGCAGTCTTATGAAGAAATGCTGCATTTTGTCGATACTGTAGCGGCAACGGGTTGTACTCATTTTATCGTGCATGCGCGTATTGCGATCTTGCAGGGTCTCTCACCAAAAGAAAACCGTGATGTACCCCCTTTACGTTATGAAGATGTATATCGCCTGAAACTGCAACGTCCTCACCTGACCATTGAAATCAATGGTGGCATTAAAACCTTTGAAGAAACCCAGCAACATTTACAGCATGTTGATGGGGTGATGATTGGCCGTGAAGCCTATCACAACCCGTATCTTCTCGCAGAAATGGGACAACTCTGGAATCTAGAAGCGCCTGATCGTTTCGAAATCATGCAACAGATGATGCCGTATATTCATCAACGTGTTGCAGAGGGTGCGCCATTATCCATTATCACACGCCATATTTTAGGTCTATTCCAGAACTTGCCAGGTGCACGAAAATGGCGTCAGGCACTCAGTGGTGGTAATGCAAAAACGATTAGTGATATTGAAAATGCCATTCAAAATATTCAGGCCGCCATGCAACGTACCGAAGACTACCTAAAAGAGCATCAATCCTGATTGATGCTTTAAAAAATGCCAACTTAATCACACTGTGAAATATGATTTTACAAATCTGAAATTTTTTCTGGGGTCGAACTTAACTTCCTTATAATTAAGGTAATCTTCAAAAAATCTTCATTAAGATTTCATTATAAATCGCAAAAATTGTTATATTATTACATTACATTTTGGTTTTTTTGAGTTTTATCGCTTACTATGTGCCGCGTAATAGATTCTGGCACACGTTCAGTTGTTTTGAAAATGCGGTAGAGATTCACAATGATTTATGATGTACCTTCAGTTGATCACAGTATGATTCACCCACCCTCGCAACAGGTGGTTATCCCTTATCGAGAAATGCCGAAGCCTCCATCAGTAGCAGGGATTGATGTAGATAAATTCTCTCAAAAGCTCGCTAAAAGAGCATCGTATCGCAGCTCATCTCAATGTGCCAAATTCGTCAGAATCGCTTTACAATCCGCAGGGGCTAAAATCGTACAACACCCTGTCGCAGCTTCAGACTGGGGTGGCACCTTAAAACAAATCGGCTATCAACAAATTACGCCTGATTTTAATAACCCTCAGCCAGGTGATATTTATATTATTCACCGCACTAAAAAACATCGTTACGGCCATATTGCAGGCTTCACAGGTTCACAATGGGTGTCTGACTATAAGCAACGCAGCTATGACGTTTATAAAGATCCCAATGTCACTTACAGCTATTACCGCTTAGCACCGCAATATCCACAAGCTTAATCGTTCAGAAGATTTAAGTCCTGAGCTTATCCAGTTTTTTCAGGACTTCCGCAACGGCAACCATCGCAAAGCTTGACGTCACCACCACTGCAGAACCATAGCCCCCACAACGTAGACCCGCACTTGGACACACCTCTGCGCTCGAAAATGGATTATCGATCGAATAAACGCAAGTGATGCCAAATTTCTCTTTTGGCTTTTTACAAATCCCCATAGATCGAAGTTGAGTACGCAACTTTGCCAACATCGGATCTTGCTCGGTCTTCGACAAATCTGCGACACGAATTTTCAGTGGGTCCAGCTTACCGCCTGCACCGCCCGAAACAATCAAGGGAATCTTGTTAAAGCGACAATGCAACATCAAAGCAAGCTTGGCTTTGACATCATCAATACAATCTAAAATGATCGTCGGAACTGGATCTAATATTTCTTTGACATTTTCTGGTGTGAGATAGTCATCAATCACATTCACTTTCATGCGTGGATTAATCTGACGGCAACGTTCAGCCATCACTTCAATTTTCTCTTGTCCCAGTGTCGAACTCATTGCAGGCAATTGACGGTTAATATTCGATGCCGCAACGACATCCATATCGACTAAAGTGAGCTCACCAATTCCCGTACGTGCCAGTGCTTCAACTGCCCAGCTTCCTACACCACCAATCCCGATGACCATGACATGGCTTTGCTCATAATGAGCAAATGCACTTTCTCCATAAATTTTGGCAACACCAGCAAAACGGCGGTCATATTCATCATTTACAGGTACATCGGTCATAACAGTGGTGATCTATATATTTCAGCAAAGCACTATTTTAACGTGTTTCATGCGGTTTGGGTTAGGAAGATGAGACTTTGCCCGTGAATTGGTGGCGTCGGCTTAACATCAGCAAGACCACAAAAATAGCAGCACTCAACAGTAGCGCCAGCAGATTGGCATTCACCCAGCCCAACTGAGTCAAAATCGGTGCTGGCAGGAAAGCGCCTAAAGTTGCGCATAAGGCAATGATTGTTTCATTCATACCTTGTACACGATGCTTTTGCTGTTCATTTAATCCAGCCAGTAAGGTAGAGGCACCAGAATATGCAAAGTTCCAGCCCACACCCAATACAATCAGGGCAGCATTAATATAAAGCCCCTCTTGTCCAAGCATTGGAATCAAAGAAGACAACATCAGTAAAATAAAACCCGCATAGATCGTGCGATGCGTTCCCCAACGTTGAATCAGCTTAGACACAAAGAAAGAAGGAATAAACATGGCCAAGACATGGAGCTGGATAGAGATCGAAGCGTACTGAAATGAATGATGTTCCTTTAAATGTAAAGAAGACATAATCATCATGACATTCATCACATAATAGGCAAATGCCCCACTGATCACAGCCGAGATAATCAGATTAATCGGTAATTTAGCGCGCTGTATGCTATCAATCACAACTTGCTGTGCCTGCTGTAATTTAAATTTCTGATTCCATAAATACAAAATTGGCGATAACAACACAGCCAATACACTGAAAATTAAATAGATCGCAGTAAAATCAGGTAAGCCTTGTATCTGTTGAAACTGAATCGCTAACATCGGTGCAATTACAGCGGCAACTACACCACCAGAAATGACCATCGCTGTCGCTTTCGGGATTAAATCTGATGCTAGACGATCCGAGGCAGCAAAGCGGTAAAAGTTAGCCGTAGAAATGAATAAACCGAGTGAAAAGTGACTGAGACACAATAAATAAAACTGTTCAGTCTGTAAGGCAAGATAACCAAACACACCTGCCAGAAACAGACAAATGCATCCCAACTGGAACACCAGATGTCGCCCTAGCTTTTTCATTAAAAATGAAAAGATAAAGGTGGTCATTAATATCGCTAAAAACTGCAAACCATAGGGCACTGTCGCCAAGGCCTGCGTGGGTGCAAGTTTTAACCCCACAATTGCTGAAACCGTTACCGATAATACTGCTGCAATTAAATTAAATGCTTGTGCAACCAATAAATAATAAACATATCGTGGCAGTTGATTCAAAGCCATCATCCTTAATGATTAATTAAAAACACCTTAACTCTGAACCGCTAAAATTTAAACAAAAAAATAAGGAAATTAACCTTTCATTTTTTTAACTCTTATTTTAGAGATTTTATTAAAAAAGTAACTAGCCCAACAACCTAACTCAAGTTATTAGAATCCATTGCATCGTAAATAAAAAAGGAAACTAACAAGGATTATTGTATGATAAAAAATAATTCATTCGAAAACATAATTATGAATAAACAAGATCAACAAAATATTATCTTATGTATTCCTGGTATCTGGAAAAATCATCAAGACTTATTACATGCTCTCCTTACTTATGACACAGGATATATTTACGCAGGTGTAATTATTAAATCTTTAACCAGTGATTATTTTGCTGAAATTGAAGAATATCAAAATGATCCTAACGTCAGTCAGGTATTTAGGCAGCAGAGTATGAATCGTTTTTCAGAGCGAGAATTACAAGAAATCGAACAACATCATATGGTCATTTATGTGATTTGCGAAGCTGGATCAATAGCGTTAGCACAACACGCTTTATTATTGGGTCAGGCTCTACTCAAAGCGGGTGGCTTAGCCATTAAAATTGAAACATCTGGAATAACTCATCTTCGATCTGATTGGCTAAAGTTCGATGCAGAGAATCTATTTGATTTATATAAGGCATTTATTGCAACTGTTTATGATCAGGACTCACTTTATTCTTGTGGCATGCATCAATTTGGGAAATCTGATGGATGTATAGATTTAAAAGTAGAACATGCTTCATATATTTTGAATCAATTTTTACTCTATCTCCTTATAGAAAACCCAACACTTTTAGAGAAACAAACTTTTTCTGTAGAAGAAGGTGCCGAAGTATTAAAACTTCATAGAAAAGAATCGAGTGATTTCTTCGAGAAGGACTCACTATATTTTAATCGATGGGGTGTTTGGTGGTTGAAGCCGAACTTTAGCTTAAAGAAGTTATTCAAATTTAGCTAAATTTTGACGTGAAAAAAAGCCCTGTAAATTTACAGGGCCATATCAAACTAAGCAGCAATCAAATTGCGTAATACATAATGCAAGATACCGCCTGCCTTAAAGTATTCCACCTCATTCAAGGTGTCGATTCGACAGAGCACTTTAAATTTGGCCTGACTGCCATCTTCCCGAACCACTTCAACATCGAGTGTCTGATGCGGTTGGATATCATCGGACAAGCCATGAATAGAAATAACTTCATGCCCAGTTAAGTTCAAGGATTGACGAGTTTGTCCATCTACAAATTGCAATGGCAACACGCCCATTCCCACCAGATTCGAGCGGTGGATCCGTTCAAAACTTTCTGCGATAACGGCTTTAACGCCAAGTAAGTTGGTTCCTTTGGCAGCCCAGTCCCGTGAAGAACCTGTACCATATTCCTTACCGGCAATAATCACCAATGGCGTGTGTTGCTGCTGATAACGCATAGCGGCATCATAAATCGCCATCTTTTCGCCTGTCGGGATATAAAGCGTATTACCACCTTCTTCTCCACCAAGCATCTCATTTTTAATCCGGATATTGGCAAAGGTACCGCGCATCATCACTTCATGGTTACCACGTCGCGATCCATAAGAGTTAAAGTCTTTCGGCTCAACGCCCAGATCCTGTAAATAACGTCCAGCAGGACTATCTTTCTTGATATTACCCGCAGGTGAGATATGGTCGGTTGTAACCGAGTCTCCCAGCACAGCCAGAATATTCGCCTGTTCAATATTGCGGATGGCTTTCGGCGGCTGGTTAATTTCCTCAAAAAATGGAGGATGGCGAATATAGGTTGAGTTGTTTTGCCAAGCGTAAGTCTGGCTCTGTGGAATCTGGATCGCTTGCCATGTCGCATCTCCATCAAAGACCGCGGCATATTCCTTATGGAACATGTCTGTATTCACTTTCTTTAAGACGGTATCAATTTCAGACTGACTTGGCCAAATATCTTTGAGATAAACATCTTGCCCATCTTTGCCTTGTCCAATTGGCTGAGTGGTTAAATCGGTACGGATATTGCCTGTTAGGCCATAAGCAACGACTAATGGTGGTGATGCCAGCCAATTGGTTTTCACCAATGGATGCACACGTCCTTCAAAGTTACGGTTTCCTGAAAGTACCGATGCCACATTTAAGTCATGACATTGAATGGCTGCTTCAATCGGTTCAGGTAGCGGCCCCGAGTTGCCGATACAGGTTGTACACCCATATCCCACTAAGTTATAGCCCAATTGATCCAGATAAGGCGTTAAACCTGCTGCTGCCAGATAATCCGTCACCACTTTAGAGCCCGGCGCAAGTGAGCTTTTGACCCAAGGTTTACGCTGCAAGCCTTTTTCAATCGCTTTTTTAGCCAGTAGACCCGCAGCCAGCATCACACTTGGGTTTGAGGTATTGGTACAAGAGGTGATCGCAGAAATGACGACATCACCATCGTTTAAAGGATAAGATTTTCCATCAATGGTACAAGATGGTTCTTCATGCGCAAGATTGGCTTTCTTGGCCTCTACTGCCGTACCGCCACCACCTTCATTTTCCAAACGCTCTTTGGCTTCTTTGGCAGGTTTCAGGTTCAGCTCCATTAAGGCATTAAAGGTTTTTGGTACATCAGACAACAACACCCGATCTTGGGGACGTTTCGGCCCTGCCAGACTGGCTTGCACCGTGCCCATATCCAGACTCAAAGTGTCGGTAAAAACAGGCTCATCGCCTGCATTACGCCACAGCCCCTGAGCTTTACTATATGCTTCAACCAAATCAATACGTTCTTGCTGGCGGCCTGTCAGAGCTAAATAACCGAGTGTGACTTCATCGATTGGGAAGAAACCACAGGTCGCACCATACTCTGGTGCCATATTGGCAATCGTGGCACGGTCTGCCAACGGTAAATCAGCCAGACCATCGCCATAGAATTCAACAAATTTACCCACTACACCTTTTTGACGTAGCATCTGGGTAATGGTCAATACCAGATCAGTTGCAGTAATGCCTTCATTCAATTTACCCGTCAATTTGAAACCAATCACTTCTGGAATCAACATCGATACAGGCTGTCCCAGCATTGCCGCTTCAGCTTCAATCCCACCCACACCCCAACCAAGTACACCCAATCCATTAATCATGGTGGTATGTGAGTCTGTGCCGACCAAAGTATCTGGAAAAGCAAAGTTTTGCCCTTCATCTTCTCCCAGCCACACCGCTTGCGCCAGATACTCCAGATTGACCTGATGGCAAATCCCTGTACCTGGGGGAACAACACTAAAGTTATTAAATGCAGACTGTCCCCAACGCAGGAATTGATAGCGCTCACCATTACGCTGCATTTCAATTTCAACGTTCTCGGCAAAGGCCTGATCATTGGCGAAATAATCCACCATCACCGAATGGTCAATGACCAGATCCACTGGCGAAAGTGGGTTAATACGGTTCGGATCCCCTCCTGCTTGCGCCATTGCTGCACGCATGGCAGCCAGATCAACGACGGCGGGAACACCAGTGAAATCCTGCATCAATACACGGGCAGGACGATATTGAATTTCCTGATCGGAGCGTTTGCTTTTCTGCCAGTCTACCAGCGCCTGAATATGCTCAACTTTTACACTTTTTCCATCTTCAAAGCGCAGTAAATTTTCTAGCAAAACCTTGAGTGATTTGGGTAAACGGTCAATGTTACCCAGTGTCTGCGCGGCTCGGGTGAGGTTAAAAATTTGATAGGATTTCGAACCGACTGTTAGTGTTTGTAATGCATTGAAACTATTGATTTTGCTATATCTGGCCATAAGGTTACCCTCCCAGTATTGGCTGATTGTTTATTATGAAGTTCTTTCTTTAATGTACCCCTGTTTGAAAAAGGATGTGTTCCCTTTTAGTTACCTTATTTTTAACGGGATTATTATTGTGATCCGAGATGTAAGGCGGCACATGAGTTTTGCCAAAGTTGCTGGGCAAGTTGTGCTTGAGGTCGCTCAAGTATTTGCGCCAGACTGTCTAAAACATAAGGTAAATTAACAGGTGTATTGCGGGTTCGATGTTCAGTTGAAGTCTGGCAGCACAACGGCGTCATATCTGGACAATCGGTTTCAATGACCAGATGTTCCGAACCAATGGCATGAACCACCTGATGTAGTTTTTTGGCATTTGGATTGGTAATTTGCCCTGTGATGCCGATTTTAAAACCCAGCTTGATCATGGCTTTGGCTTCTTCAACACCGCCGCTGAAGGCATGCGCAATCCCACCCAATTTGAATTTTTGAGTTTTTAAAATTGCAATCGTATCAGCATGCGCTTTACGGATATGTAATAACACCGGTTTCTGATATTGCTTGGCGAGTTGCAATTGCTCAATAAAATAATGCTGTTGTTTGCTAAATAATTCTGGCTGTTTATGTTCTTTTAAAAAAGTATCCAGACCAATTTCACCCACCGCCACACAATCATGCTGCTGCAAAATCTGTTCTAAATCTTGTAAATGTTCTGGCTGATGTTGTTCGATATAAAATGGATGTAATCCAGGCGCAAGATAAGACTGCGGCACATTCTCCCAGCTTTGTAATTGCTGATGTGTCTGGATCAGGTCATTAAATCGTGATTGTAGAAATCCGATTAATACCAATGCATCGACCCCAACCCGTTTGGCCTGCTCAGCCAGATGTTGCCGATCATGATCGAAATCGGCAACATCAAAATGGGTATGGGTATCGAACAGTTGCATTAGCGCTTACTTGTTCTCATTTGCGACAGGGGTAGATGCAGCTGGCGCGTCCACCTTTGGTAAATATTCAGGTTTTAATACTCCTTGTAATTCACTAAATGGAATCACCAGACGCGGTAAACCGACCACATAAGGGCCAATGTCATATTCACCATATTGCAGGATCAAGCCCTGTTCGCCCAATAAGAAATTATCTGTCAGCTGAAATGGCCAAGCCTGCTCATATTCTTTAGGATCAGTAGCTAGCTTTGAATCCACAATCCATGTTTTAAATGCTTCATGTGCCAGCTTCTCTAAAGTCGCTTTTTGTTTTGGCAATAACAGATCATGCAACTGAACCTGTTTCTGATTTGCCAAATCAAAGTTGTAATAACGTTGTGAGGTTGCACCATGTGCCCCACCTAAATAACTGCTGCTATTGAGCACCACTGTTGCCAGCTTACCTTTCGGCTGCAGGATCTTCGGCTTGATCATTAAGCTGATTTGATGGCTACTACTTAAGGCTTTCAGCTCTTCATCAATTTTGACAAATGAATCTGCATATAACTGCGCCTGACTGTCCAGATCTGATTTGGATTCAGTGTTTTTGGGTGTTGAAGCCGCAGGTGTATCTGCATCCACCACCTCTAGCATCCGACCAAGCTGGTTAAGAATTTGTTGATCCAGTAATTGATCGATAAATGGGAAATTACTTTGCAAGCGTTCAACAGTAAAATCTGGGCAGGTATTGCCTTTGCATTCAGGTAATTTCACCTGAATCTTAACAGTTTCCCCTTGTAAAACAGGTTCAGCCTGCTGCTGCACCGCAGGTGGATTTTGCGGCTTATCCTGTGATTCTTTTGGCTCTGATTTCGGCTGGCATGCTGCAAGCAAAACAGCACATGCAAGAACGCTATATTTATAAAATGTTTTCATCTGAGACCTATAAGCATTGTTATTACACAAGATTTTTAAATGCTATCGAAGTTAGTGCAAAACTGCTAGAAGCACATGCAATTTCTATACGAAACTCAAAAAAGCTGTTCTAAACGGAATCAAAACATGCGTTGATAAATTTCAGCTTGCAGCATTTTTTGAGTCTGTTCAGTGGTTAAATAAATATCCAGTTGTGGGGCATCTTTACTGATTTCATTGGCACGATAATGTAAGCCAATGCCTTCCCCATCAAAGAACCAGTCTGCTTGCCCCCAATACAGTTTTTTCGGTACCTGTTTTTTTACTTCTGCCGATTGTTTTGCAATCCATTGTTGATAATGCGCCTGAACAATTTCGTTTAATGCATTTTGCTGGTCTTTCTGGATCACATCTAGCACGCTGAGACTCTTCTGCAACTTACGGTCTGCAACAAAGAAATAGAAGCGATCTTTCACTGCCATATCTTCTTGCTGGGCATTAACCCCAACTTGTAACAGTACATATTGATTGCGCTGTGAAGCGATTCGGGTATTCAGGTGCAGCTCATAAGCCTTATTTTTTGAATATTTGTCCTGCCACTCATCTGACTTTTTCACATAGGCATTAATGGCTTGTTGCAAGGTCAGGTTTTTATCCAGTTCAATTTGTTGCTGAATCACTTTGGACTGATTTTTTGCAATCCATGCATTTAGCCATTCGTCCTGAGTTTTTACCGTCTGGATATCGACATCAATACAGTTTTTCTTTTCACAAAATGGCAAAGCATAGTCTGCCTTGGCCTCTTTCATATTTAAGTAAGGCAGGACTTCAGCTTTTTCGACGGGTGCCGCAGCCTGTTTGCTTTCGGCGGTATCGGCTTTATTTTTATCTGGATGATCACATGCGGTTAAAGCCATCATTCCAATCAAGACACTGACAGCAAAAAGTGGTTTTAAAGCATTCATTTCATCATCCTTTATTTTTAGATCATTCAATTAAAAACAGCCTCTAATTAGAAGCTGTTTTTATGCAATTTAGTGTTCTCGTGTGTTACGGAACTGGATATCAGGCCAACGTTCTTGCATCAACTGCAAGTTTACACGGCTTGGTGCCAAATAAGTTAGGTGACCGCCACCATCAACAGAAAGCTGATCATGCGCCTTTTTCTTAAACTCATTCAGGATTTTGTCATCATCACAATGAATCCAGCGTACCGTATGAACACTCACAGGCTCATAAATACAGTCCACTTTATATTCTTCTTTTAAGCGATATGCGACCACATCAAACTGTAACACACCGACTGCACCAACAATCAGGTCATTACTGATTTGTGGCATAAACACCTGTGTTGCACCTTCTTCAGATAACTCTTTCAAACCTTTTTGCAATTGCTTCGATTTCAAAGGATCTTTCAAGCGTACACGGCGGAACATTTCAGGTGCGAAGTGTGGAATACCGGTAAAGTGTAAGTTTTCACCGCTGGTAAAGGTATCACCAATCTGGATGGTACCGTGGTTATGCAAACCAATGATATCACCCGGCCAAGCTTCTTCCAGATGCTCACGCTCACCCGCAAGGAAAGTCAATGCATCACTGATACGCACGTCTTTACCGATACGTACATGATTCATTTTCAAGCCTTTTTCATATTTACCTGAGCAAATACGCATGAAGGCAATACGGTCACGGTGTTTCGGGTCCATATTGGCCTGAATCTTAAAGACAAAGCCAGTAAAACCTTCTTCTTTCGCTTCAACCACACGTTCTTGGGTTGGATGCGCTTTTGGTTCTGGTGCCCAGTTAATAAAGGTATCCAAAACATGGTCAACCGCGAAGTTACCCAATGCGGTACCAAAAAGCACAGGCGTTTGCTTGCCTTGTAAGAATAATTCACGGTCTAGTGGTTCATTGGCCATTTGAACCAGCTCAAGAGATTCTTCAAAAGAAGCCCATGCCAACTCACCCACTTTTTCACGGATATCTGGATGATCATAACCATCACGAACATCGATATCGGTAATGGTTGAACCAAAACCAGCCTTATAGACATAAAGCTTGTCTTCCAGCAGGTTATAGACACCTGCAAAGTCACGTCCCATACCTAAAGGCCATGTGATTGGTACACAACGGATGTTTAGAACATTTTCAATTTCATCCAGTAACTCTAATGGCTCACGGATTTCACGGTCCATTTTGTTCACGAATGAAATGATTGGCGTGTCGCGCATACGACACACTTCCATCAATTTAATGGTACGTTCTTCGACACCTTTTGCACCGTCGATCACCATCAATGCAGAGTCAACCGCCGTTAAGGTACGGTATGTATCTTCCGAGAAGTCTTCATGTCCCGGCGTATCCAGCAAGTTGATCGTGTGCTTTTTATAAGGAAACTGCATCACTGACGTGGTAATCGAGATGCCACGCTCTTTTTCCATTTCCATCCAGTCAGATGTGGCAGAACGGTCAGACTTACGGCTTTTTACCATCCCAGCAACCTGAATTGCCTTACCCCATAACAACAGTTTTTCTGTCATGGTGGTCTTACCAGCATCGGGGTGGGAAATGATCGCAAAAGTCCTGCGACTTGCGACTTCTTTAGCTAATTGCTCTTTAAACATAGGGAAAATCTTCAATATGTACACAGTTATGTACACATTTATAAATATGTACTTGAACTGAAAAAGTGGTAATTCAAAATTGGCGCAATTGTAGCAGATTTAGAGAAGATATTGATTGATTGTTGATAGATCTTGAGTTATCCACATCACAGTTAAAATCCACCTTATTTATTAACCTTTTATGACAATCTCATCATCAAAAGCTCACTTTATATTCAGCAGAATTTTTTAGCCATATACTCCCTTTGCCTAAAAATCGTTAAGGACATAAGAGTGAGTAAATCAGTACTTTTAGCTGAGCTAAATGCGATGATTGACCATTATTTTATAAGAAATGGCTCTCAACCGACTCAAATCCTACTTGGCTATAAAGCCTATACAGAGCTGATGCAAGATCAAAGTTTTGCAAATGAAATCAAAAACTCAGCCCTTGATCCCAATAAACGTAAGTATAAAAAACTAAAAATTAAAGTGACCAAGGACGATCATCAACTGGAACTCGAGTAACCCGATACCTACCGCTCTAAGCAGAGCATCTAATCAACCCAATCCTGAGCCAAGATTCCTCAGGTTGCCCACTCTATTGATTTAGGTAATACTGAATAAAATGAGTAAGACCTCTCAATCCCATGAATCAAAAAAGCATATCCATTGTGCTCATTCCCGGCTTTATGTTAGACGAATCACTTTGGGATGAACTTGTTCCACTGCTCCCGGAAACATGGAATATCAGGAGAGCCAATTTATTACAGGGCGAGACAATTGCTGAAATTGCTCAGAACATTGCAAAAGATGCGCCTAAGGAATTTATACTCGTCGGGTTTTCATTAGGCGGCTATATTGCCCGATCTTTAACTGAACAATTTCCAGAGAAAGTTTCTAGCTTAATTCTTATTGCCTCATCTTTACGACCTGACACAGAAGAACAGAAACAACAAAAGCTCACCGCGATCCGACTCAGCACCAAAGAAAAATTTCATGGTTTGAGTTCAATTTCTATCGCCAAAACCCTTCATCCAGCGGATGCACAAAATAAGCAGCTGATTAAACGCATTCAAAAAATGGGGATCAACCTTGGTTATGAGGCTTTCGTGAGGCAATCTCTATTAAACAGAAAATGTGGAGATATCAATAAAATAAGCTGCCCAACACTTATTATCTCTGCTGCTCAAGATCAACTCCGCTCAAAAGAAGAAGCACTGGAGTTTTCTCATAAAATTCGTGATTCAAAATTAGCAGTAATCGAAAATTCTGGACATATGATCCCCCTTGAGCAGCCTGAACAATTGGCTCAGGTCATTTCAGAATGGGGCAACCAATAAGTACAAATGACTCCAATCAATTGAGATCTGAATTTCTAAACCAGTTTTTCCATGAACTGGTATAGCGGGTTTCAATTGAAATCGCTGGGATCAATTTGCTTCTTAAAACCTCGGTTTGATCTATGCTTTTTGCCAATCGGGCTTTGACTGAATGGATACATTCACGATCCCCAAATTCACATCGATCTAGGGTTGTGCCGCCACATGGACCATTGGCAAGACCTTTGGGGCAGGTTTCAGGGCAGATATAAAGCGTATCATCCAGTCGGCAGTGACCACAGCTTTCGCAACCCACCAGCTGTTGTTTGCTCCAATGTTCCATTTTCAGTAAAAGATGCTGCGGTCGTGGTTTATTCCAGAAATTGGCTTTAAAAATAAAACGTCCAACCCCTAAGGCAGCCTGAGAAGCAAAAAAAATGTGGTGCATTAAATGCATTTTCTTATATTTAAGAATTTGAATCTGGGAAACAGGTTTTGAAAAAGTGGACAGCTCAGGTTTAAGCTCAAGGCCTGAATCCATTTTCCACAGCTCTTTCCATGCTTTTTCACAAGCTTCTAAAGACCAGTTTTCAAATTGCTTTAAAAACTGTTCCAGTTTCTGTTGTTCTTGTGGCTTATGACAAGCCGATAAATGCACACCAACATAACCGAGATGTTTACAGAGCAATATCTGCAATGCACAACGCGCGTAGACATTTGCTTCCGCCTGAACAGGATCCGCCGCATACTCACGCTCAAGAACATCCACAATATGTGGAGCAATCACCAGTCCAGCGATCTGATTTTTCACCATAAATTGCGCGCGTTTTAAAGTCAGTGGCATTACGCAAGCAATTAAAGGAAATTCGTTATAATTCTGAGAGATAAAGGATTGGCTATGCTGAAGACAATCTAGATCAAATCCAAGCTGAGTAATCAGAAAATCTGCACCCGCTTTTATCTTTTTATGCAATTTTAGATATTGGGCATCCCGCTCAGCCTCAGTATATTTAAATGGATTAAAAGCCACTCCAATATTAAACACATTCCGTTGTTTGGCTGCCATCACGGCACTCACAGACTCTAAATAACGAGAGCGTTGTGCAGGAATTTCCCGCCCAAAATTATGGTTCTTCAGCTTATCTCCAGTTAATAAAAGAAGATTGTGATATCCCTGCTGCTCGGCCTGATCGAGAAAGTGTTCAAATTCTTTAATATCTCGACCTTTACCTGAAAAATGTAGAAGTTTTTCAATTTCAGAAGAATATCTTTGTGCCAATTCTAATGGCGCTGGATCTTCGTCACTGTGCACGCGATCGGCCAAAGTCATCATTGCTGGAAAGCCAGCCAGACTTTGTGTTACAGCCAAGGTATCACGCTTAGAGCAAAGATATTCCACCAGAATACAGAATCGTTTCTGCTCTAAACACTGAGAAAATAAAGACATAATGAAAGAGATTTAAAAAGGAAGAAGTCAGACAAATACTGCTGGCCTGAAATTATAAGTGATACGCTTTGAAAGTAAACCTTAGAATAATTTTGGGTTCAGTGGCTTCAAATTATGGGCACGCTATCGTCGTGAAATGCCCGCTACGCCTAATGAAAAACATAAACATGAATTTTACTCACTTTCCATTGAAACAAAATCATTTTTATTCATGTCATGTTTCAAGTATAAATTAACTCATGCTCTTCATACGAGACAATCTGAACGTTGATTCTGATTGAACTGCTTCGGCAAACATCAGAACAGACTGAAAATCCGATTGACTGGGAAGATCCAAAAAATTGGAACATCCAGAAAGGGCAACACAGAAATAAGGTTTTATCTCAGAAATTAGGGTATCAGATCATCATGAGCAAAGAGTTTACATTTACGATTAAGCGCATTAGTTTCGATGAAAACTATCAGCCCTCAGACAATACGCGTATCACCACCAACTTTGCCAATTTGGCAAGAGGTGAAAGTCGTCAAGAGAATCTGCGCAATACCTTAAAGATGATTAACAATCGTTTTAATAGTCTGGCGCATTGGGATAACCCGACAGCAGACCGTTATTCTGTTGAGCTTGAAATCATTTCAGTTGATATTGATGTTGAAGGCAAAGGTGAGACCTTCCCTACCATTGAAATCCTGAAAACAAATATTGTTGATCATAAAAACAATCAACGCATTGATGGCATCGTAGGAAACAATTTTTCCTCATATGTCCGTGATTATGATTTTAGCGTATTACTGCTCGAACATAATAAAGATAAACCGCAATTTAGCCTTCCAGAAAACTATGGCGAGCTACATGGGAAAATCTTTAAATCATTCTTGGATTCAAAAACTTATAGCAGTAATTTCCAGAAATCTCCTGTGATTTGCCTGAGCGTTTCAAGTAGTAAGACTTATCATCAAACTGCAAATCAGCATCCGGTCTTGGGGGTTGAATATCAACAAGATGAATATTCTTTAACGGATCAATATTTCGAGAAAATGGGCTTGAAGGTTCGCTATTTCATGCCGCCAAATAGCGTTGCACCGTTAGCGTTTTATCATCGCGGGGATCTACTTGATGATTACACCGATCTTGAACTGATCGGCACCATTAGCACGATGGAAACTTTCCAGAAAATCTATCGTCCAGAAATCTATAACGCGAATTCGGCAGCAGGAAAAACCTACCAGCCAAGCTTAAAGCATCAGGACTATTCATTAACACGTATTGTTTATGACCGGGAAGAACGCAGCCAGTTGGCGATTAAACAAGGCAAATTTACTGAAGAACAGTTCATCAAGCCTTATCAAACGATTCTTCAGCAATGGGCTGCAAACTAATTACTTTATTCACCTAGATAAACAAGATTATTGATTATGAAAATATTATTACCGACTTCAACTGCTGGCAGCTTACCGAAACCCTCTTGGCTGGCAGAGCCAGAAAAACTTTGGTCACCTTGGAAGTTGCAAGATGAGCAATTAATTGAAGGCAAACAGGATGCATTGCGTCTGTCCTTACAAGAACAACGCCATGCAGGGATTGATATTGTCAGCGATGGCGAGCAAACCCGCCAACATTTTGTCACCACCTTCATTGAACATCTTGATGGTGTCGACTTTGAAAAACGCGAAACAGTCCGAATCCGTAACCGCTATGATGCAAGCGTGCCATCGGTCGTCGGTGCAGTGTCTCGTCAAAAACCAGTGTTTGTTGAAGATGCCAAGTTTTTACGCCAGCAAACCAATCAACCGATCAAATGGGCGCTACCTGGCCCAATGACCATGATTGATACACTTTATGATGGTCACTATAAAAGCCGTGAAAAACTGGCTTGGGAATTCGCCAAAATCCTGAATCAGGAAGCAAGAGAACTAGAAGCTGCTGGCGTCGATATTATTCAATTTGATGAACCTGCATTTAATGTATTTTTTGATGAAGTAAATGACTGGGGTGTGGCGACTTTAGAGCGTGCACTGGAAGGGCTGAAATGTGAAACGGCCGTACACATTTGCTACGGTTACGGCATCAAAGCCAATACTGACTGGAAAAAAACACTCGGTTCGGAATGGCGCCAATATGAAGAAGCCTTTCCGAAGTTACAACAATCTAAAATCGATATCATCTCACTCGAGTGTCAGAACTCGCGTGTGCCAATGGATCTGATTGAACTGATTCGCGGCAAAAAAGTAATGGTCGGTGCGATTGATGTTGCAACAGATCAGATTGAAACACCTGAAGACGTTGCCAATACGCTCCGTAAAGCACTTCAGTTTGTTGATGCCGACAAGCTCTACCCTTCAACCAACTGTGGTATGGCGCCTTTATCACGTCGCGTCGCGACAGGTAAACTGCATGCCTTAAGCGCTGGTGCAGAAATCGTTCGAAAAGAGCTATCAGCTTAATATTTACCAATCTCTTGAGGGCTAAAGGGTTACATCAGCTAGCCCTTGGCTTCTTCAAAAGATCAGGTTCAATTTGGGAATAAAGTGATGATTGAAGCGACAGACTTTAGAAATGCAATGTCTTTATTAACCAGTGCCGTCAATGTCATTACCACGGCTGGCCTGTCTGGTCGTTATGGATTCACGGCCTCTGCTGTGTGTAGCGTTACCGACACGCCTCCGACATTATTGGTCTGCATGAATAAAGCATCGAGTTCCCATACACATTTTGTGGAAAATAAAATCCTCACCGTAAATGTATTAAGCGCTCAGCATGAACATATTTCTAAAGCGTTTTCATCCCGATTAAGCCCAGAAGAAAGATTCAAACATGGCATCTGGACAGAATTAGAAACAGGTGCACCAGTCTTAGAAGATGCGCTGGTCAATTTTGATTGTGAAATCGAGCAGATTCAAGAAGTCGGAACCCATACCATCTTTATTTGTCGTATTGTGGCGATTAAGAAAAGCCATCATGATCAAAGTCTGGTTTATTTTAATCGTGCTTATCATCAAGTGGGGCTGACGGAAATCGCTTAACTTCAGCTTTTGTATCAATCCTATTTCCGCCTTAAATTAAAATCTTCTGTTTAGCACTCCACCTAATGTGGATATGTCTTCATTTATCCACAAGTGCACCCCTGCTGATCTTCAATGGCTCATCATCTTCTTTGCAGAATATCTATCATCCAACTTGAGAACCGCCAGTCAAACGCGATGACTTTAGCTTATCGCCTGATTCAGTTAGGATGAAGTAGGTTTCGAAACGTCATCTCTTCTGTTGCATTCTTAAAAGAGTAAAAAATATGTCACAACAAGATTTTGAAAATGGATTAAAAGTTCGTACTGAAGTTATGGGCGAATCATTTGTAAAGCGTGCACAAGACAATACCGTGCCTTTCACTCAACCGTTACAAGACTGGATTAATGAACATGCTTGGGGATCAACCTGGCAACGTGAAGGTGTATTACCGCGTAAATATCGCTCTCTGGTGACAATCGCTTTCTTAACCGCACTGAAAAGTCCAACTGAACTCAAAGGACATATTCGCGGAGCTTTAAATAATGGCGCCAGTGTTGAGGAAATTCAGGAAGTCTTGTTACATAGCCTGCCATATTGCGGCGCACCTGCAACTCAGGAAGCTTTTCGGGCGGCACTTGAAGTGATTAATGAACATCAAAAGGATCTATAAGAAATTTATTATATATTTTCAATAAGATATAACGTTATTTTATAAAAAAGCCCTTATATATTAAGGGCTTTTTAAATATATTGTGTAAACTTTAAAAGATGATGCTATTCCAGAATAATGGCTTGTTTTTGCGATGGATAACGTAATCAGTCTCTTAGGTATACTTTTATACCGTTTACTTAATTATCATTAAAATAATGTTTTTTAATGATTTTAATAAAAGAATCGGCTTGATCAATGCCTATATACTGAGAGATCACGACACCAACATTTAAATGTAGAGAAAAATCATTTAACTCAATAACTTCTAAATCACTATTTTCTAATGCGAATTTGTCGAAAAAAGGTTTAGGAAAGACACCTAAGCCTTCACCTTTCAAAATACTTTGTAATTGAAATTCAACGCCAAAGATTTCTTTGTTGATATAAAATCCTAACTGCTTATCGTATAAAACTTTAGCCAAACTTTCTCTGAAGCAACATCCTTCTGGATGTAAAATCCAACCTTTTTTACTACATTTTTCCAGACTATTATATTTATAAGCTTCTCCTTTTTTACCCACAATCACAAAAGGAAGTGTTCCAATCTTTGAGAAATTTATATTTTCCGGAAGCTGGAGATTTGATGGAATCATCAATGCAGCCAGATCAATTTCACCCTCATGAATTTGTTGAACCAGACTACGTCCCCAACCACTCGAAATATCAATTTCAGAGAGATGAGTCACCTGTTTCGATTCATAGATAACTGTATCTAATAAATCATCAATCAGTGTTTGTGGTATTCCAATCTTTACTACTTTTTCAAAAATTTCATTGTTTTCATAGTGAAAACTTTTGAGTAATTCTAATTGCTTTAAGATAAAGCATCCTTTGAAGTAAACTTTTTCCCCTAACCGTGTCAACTGCAGGGGTCGCGTTTTTCTATTTAGTAGCGCACCTTTTACTTTTCCTTCAACATTATAAATGCGCTTGGTGACTGTTGATTGCTTCACGCCTAACTTCTCTGAAGCAATCGTTATTGATTGATTATCAACAACGTATATAAAAGCTTTTAGATCCCTAATATCCAAATTTATACACCTCACAATAGTTACCTGAAATACTTTCTAAATTGGCCAGGTGAGCACCCTGTCCAACCCCTAAAAGCACGTGTAAATGCGCTGTGCTCTGTGTAACCTAACGTATACGCGATATCAGATAGGCTCACATCTTTATCTTGCAGTAAAATTAATGCTTTTTCATATCTTTTTTGTTTGACGAGCGCTTTAAATTCCTCGCCTTCAGTGATTATTTTTTTAGATAACACTCGTGGTGTTAATCTCATTTTTTTTGCAACTTTGAAAAGATAAGGCTCTCCTTCTGACAATGTCTCATTGATTTGTTCATTTACCTTTTCAATAAAACCAACAGAGTCTTTGTGTCCTCGTGGATATAATCTAAAAAAATCCTCGATACTAAACTCATCAAAGGTTTTACAAACCGTAGTAAAATCAAATATCTGTCTTGAACACAATGAGGTTTTATAAATATCATCAAGACCTGACTCTAGAATACAATGCGTACTTTCCATATTGAGATGATCAAGTAAATATTTAATACTTTTTTCAAATTCCTTAAGTAAAAACTCCCGACTTAATACATCACATCGATAGATCAATACCACTCTAAAATAATCTAAAGATAATTTATTAATTATAGAAAAAAAGGTCTCTACCTCTAACAGAAAAAAGATAACTGCATGTTTTAGCTCTTTATTTCCAATTTCAATAATATGCAGCTTTATATTTTTTTCACTATGTGAAAAAGTATGAAACATATTATTTATCTCATTTTCATCTCTTACTAAAGCGTAACAGACTTTTAAAATTGATCTTAAACAGTTTAGAACAACAGAATAAACATTTTAGGAAAATTAAATAAAAATATAGTGAACCGTACATTCACTTTCATGTAGAGCAAAACGATAAGAAATATATTTAATTTATATAATTCATATTCTTATTAAAATAAATCCTCAACACTTATGGCTTATTGATATAAAAGCTCAATCTTATTGGCCTGTCTTGTTTCAATAAACCATAAGCAATGTATTCAACTGAATTAAAAATTCTAACTTATCAATCCCTGACACCCATCTTCTTTCCAAGATAGACGTTCAGCAATATATTCTTTATTAAAATCAATACGTAATTCACACCGTTTATAATCCTGTGTATTCGGTACACGAATATCCAGCACGTAATTCCATGTTTTAACAGCAAACAATCCTTCATTAAAATGCGGATTTCCAAGCAGATGGCGAAGCTGATCCTTATTCAGTCCGACATCCAAACGGGCAACGTCGTTATATTCATAACGTTTTACCTGTTTCAGATAACTCTTGTTTATTTCTGGGAAAGTGATTTCCTGAGATTGTTCTAATCCTGCTTGAGCTTCCGTATTTGCCTGACTATTAAATGCAATGCCCGCAAGTGCAATCATCATTAAAGTTTGAATCTTATTCATATCTGTTCTCACTTCTTTATTGTTGGGAAGAAAGGAGAACCTGACGGCTCTCCTTCATAGATAAATTTAGGATTAATCAAATGAACCACTTAAGCCAACACGGAAACTTGGATCACCTTGCGATGCGGCTGCAACACCACCTGAAAGAGACCAACGTCCATTATCGGCTGTCTTACGCAGCGTGACACCAACTGCATTTTCTCCACCGTGATAAGCCGCGCCCACTGCATAGGTATATTTACCCGCAAGATAAGGTGCTGCTTCCAACGCCATTGCTGCCGCAATACCAGCATTGGCATGCTTTTTAACATCATCAATACGTTGGTTGGTATCGTAGAAAGCTTGTTGCATTTGATCACTCAGATTCGTCACACGGTCATCAATCGCACCCAACGCATCGCCAACATTGTTATAACTGCCACCTGCAACGTTGTAGCTCGGTCCTTTCCAGCCTTTCTCTGGGTCATAACCTGCTCCACCACCCAACGCAGCACCAACATCTTCATAGGATTGATGTAACTGGCCACCGTTGATCGCTTCTTGTGAGCCTTTCTCAATCCGTCCGTCTGCAACACCTTTCACTTTCTTCCCGCCAGCATTAATGCCATCGGTTGTCATGCTCGGGCCTTTTTCTCCGTTCGGACCTGTAACGCTCACACCTCCTCCTGTGATCGTTGTTGAACCGTTGTCTCCTTTGACATTAACCTGCCCAGCATTGACTTGATCAGCTTCAACTTCTTTCACCTTGATCTTTTCTGCTAAACCGACTTCGTAGTCTGTGCTGCCATCGGCATTCTGTTTGGTTTTCACGGTGACGTTCTCGTCACCTTCGCTCACCGTTGATTTCGCACCTTTGGCATCTTTCTTCACAGATGCTATCGCTTCATCAATGGTGTCATAGCCTGTTCCGCCAACATCTTTGGTGTTGATCGTGCCGTCTTCATTGACGGTGGTGTTGCCTCCAATTGCACCCGCAACACTGCCCATGATTTCGTCGACTTGACCGCCATTGATGGCATCTTTCGAGCCTTTTGCGATCTCACCGTCTTCGACACCTGTGATTTTCTTGTCACCTGCGTCAATGCCGTCTTTGGTCACACTTGGGCCACCTTCGATGTGTAAGCCATCACCATCGACTCGGGTATCGCCAGCTGTGATGCTGTCCACTTCCATATCTGGTGAGGTTGATACTTCGTAGTTGGTGCTGCCGTCATCATTGGTGCTTTCTTTCACCACAATGTTTTTGCCTTCACTCACCGTTGATTTGGCTTTTTCTGCTGCATCACGAACTGAGTCAATCGCATCATGGACATTGTCTTTGCCTGTGTTACCCACATTGCCTGTCGTAATCGTGCCATCGTCATTGACTTTAGTATTGCCTCCGATTGCATCCCGAACGCTGTCCGATACGCCTCTGAGTTGTCCACCGTTAATCGCGTCTTGGGAATCCGCGGCAACTCGTCCTGCTGCGACACCACCAATCACGGTATTGCCTGCGTTAATACCACCTGCGGTGATGCTTGGTCCGATGTTGTTGCCCATTGGATCAACGAAGCTGAGGCCACCTTGGTTCAGAATCGTGCCATTGCCGTCTTTGTCTTGCAGGGTGATGCCTTTAGCACCGTATTCTGCTTCGTTACCTTCGCCATCTTTGACTTGGGTGCCTTTGGCAGTGAGTACGGTTTCGTTGCCTTCGTCATCGGTTGAGGTCACGCTGTCGAACTTCACGTCTTTGGCAGTAGCAACTTCATAGTTGGTGCTGCCATCAGCATTTTTGGTTTCGCTGACAACGATGTTGTCGCCTTCGGTCACTGTGGTTTTCGCGGCTTTCGCTGCATCGCCCACTGCGCCAATGGCATCATTGATGTTGTCTTTGCCTGTACCTCCAATGTTCGGGTTGGTGTAGCGACCTGTGTTCGGATCATAGGTGGTGTTCCCACCAATGATGTTTTTCACACCTTCGCCTTGGGCATGAAGCTGGCTGCCGTTGATGGCATCGGTTGAGTCTGAGCTCACCGTACCTGGGGCAACATTGGTGAGTTTTTTACCGCCTGCATCAATGCCCTCTTTGGTCACGCTTGGGCCACCTGCAATGGTTAGTCCATCTGTGTTGATGACGGTATCGCCAGCAGTGACGCTATCCACTTTCAGATCACGGTTCAGGCTATACTTGATGTCATTGCCTTCTTTGCTAACCTGTAGGTTTTCTTCACCATCTGCTGTACCTATATCAACGGTGTCACCTGCTTTCACCGCAGCTGCATTTTCACCATTGCTTTGGAGTGTCCAGCCTTTGTCTAATGCAGTAATCGCATCGCCGACATTGTTCACATCAGTGCCATTCACGGTGTAGTTCGGTGCAGTCACAGTACCGTCTGGATTGACAGTTGAACCACCGCCCAAGGCATCTGATACGCTTTGTGCTGTGCCTGCCAATTGGCTACCGTTAATCGCATCAGTTGAGTCTGGATTGACATCACCTGCTGCAACACCTGTGATTTTCTTATCGCCAGCATTGATACCTTCTTTAGTCACACTTGGGCCACCCGCAATGGTTAGACCATCTGTATTAACAACGGTATCTCCCGCAGTCACACTATCCACAACCAAGTCTTTTGCAGTTGCAACTTCATAGTTGGTACTGCCATCGGCATTGGTTGATTCAGTCACAACAATGTTGTCACCTTCGGTCACTGTAGTTTTCGCTTTCGTTGCAGCAGCACCGACGGCACCAATCGCATCATTGATGTTGTCTTTACCTGTACCGCCGATGTCTGGATTGGTGTAACGACCAGTGTTTGGATCATAAGCAGTGTCACCACCGATAATGTCTTTCACACCTTCGCCTTGTGCGTGTAATTGACTACCGTTGATCGCGTCAGTTGAATCTGCACTTACCGTGCCCGCAGTCACACCACTGATTTTGCCTGTTGCGCCATCAATGTTCACGTCGCCAACTTTAACCGAATCAAACTCAACATCATCCGCTGTCGCAACGGTATAAATGGTTTGTCCATTGGCACCTGTTTCGCTTTCAACGGTCATGTTTTTACCAGCTTCAACCTCGGTTTTTGCTGCCGCAGTTTCACCTTCAATCGCATCTGCAACGTTGGCATAGCCATTGTCATTGACCGTGAATGGACCATTCAGCTTGCCGCCTTCATTGGTCACACCACCACCAAGCATGTCACCAACTGAACCCACACTGTCATTGAGCTGACCACCATTCACTGCATCTTTAGAACCCGCAGCAACTTCGCCATCTGCGACATTGGTAATTTTCTCACCACCCGCATCGATACCTGTACGGCTCACGCTTGGACCAACTGGTGCACCTGATGCATCTGTAAATGCTAGACCCGTACCATTCAGAATCGTACTATTGCCTTGTGCATCTTTGATGGTCGTGCCAGCAGCTGTCGTTGCAGTGCTGTTGCCTTGCGCATCTTTAACAATGGTACCACCAGCCACCATTGTGGTTGAGTTGCCCACAGCATCTTTCACTTCAACACCGCTGTTATCCACACGGGTATTGCCTGCTGTTACGCTGTCTACTTTCAGGTCACGGTTCAAGCTGTACTTAATGTCATTACCATCCTTCGCGACTTGTAAGTTTTCTTCGCCATCTGCGGTACCAATATCAACGGTGTCACCTGCTTTCACCGCACCGGCATTCACACCATTGCTTTGGAGTGTCCAGCCTTTGTCTAATGCGGTGATCGCGTCACCCACATTATTAACATCACTACCATTCACCGTGTAGTTCGGTGCAGTCACTGTGCCATCTGGGTTCACGGTTGAACCACCACCCAAGGCATCCGAAACGCTTTGTGCTGTGCCAGCCAATTGACTGCCGTTAATGGCATCGGTTGAATCCGGGCTCACAGTACCTGCTGTCACGCCACTGATCTTGCCTGTCGCACCATCAATGTTCACGTCACCCACTTGCACCGAATCAAAGTTCACATCACGTGCTGTCGCAACTTCATAGTTGGTACTGCCATCAGCATTCTTCGATTCAGTGACAACAATGTTTTCACCTTCTGAAACCGTTGTTTTCGCTTCACGTGCTGCTTGTCCGATAGAACCAATCGCATCATTGATGTTGTCTTGACCTGTACCACCGATGTTCGGGTTGGTATAACGACCTGTTTCTGGATCATAAACAGTGTCACCACCAATAATGTCTCTCACACCTTCGCCTTGTGCGTTTAACTGACTACCATTGATCGCATCGGTTGAGTCTGGGCTAACAGTGCCTGGTGCAACATTAGTGATCTTATTACCACCAGCATCAATGCCATCTTTAGTGACGCTTGGGCCACCAGCAATGGTCATACCATCTGTGTTCATCACGGTATCGCCAGCAGTCACGCTATCTACTTTCAAGTCACGGTTCAGGCTGTACTTGATGTCATTGCCTTCTTTCACAACCTGTAGATTTTCTTCGCCATCTGCTGTACCGATATCAACGGTGTCACCCGCTTTCACCGCAGCAGCATTTTCACCATTGCTTTGTAGTGTCCAGCCTTTGTCTAATGCAGTGATTGCATCACCGACATTATTAACACTGTCACCATTTACGGTGTAGTTCGGTGCAGTCACTGTGCCATCTGGATTGACCGTTGAACCACCGCCCAACGCATCTGATACGCTTTGTGCTGTACCCGCTAACTGGCTACCGTTGATTGCATCGGTTGAATCAGGATTGACATCACCAGCTGTCACGCCAGTAATTTTGCCCGTAGCACCATCAATGCTCACGTCACCAACTTTGACTGAATTGAACTCAACATCATCCGCTGTTGCAACGGTATAAATGGTTTGTCCATTTGCACCTGTTTCACTTTCAACGGTCATGTTCTTGCCAGCTTCAACTTCAGTTTTCGCTGCTGCTGTTTCACCTTCAATCGCATCTGCAACATTGGCATAGCCATTGTCATTTACAGTGAATGGACCGTTTAGCTTACCGCCTTCATTGGTTACACCACCACCAAGCATGTCACCAACTGAACCCACGCTGTCATTGAGCTGACCACCATTCACTGCATCTTTAGAACCAGCAGCAATTTCACCATCAGCAACATTGGTAATTTTATTACCCGCTGCATCAATGCCATCTTTGGTCACGCTTGGACCACCCGCGATGGTCATACCATCTGTGTTCATCACAGTATCGCCAGCAGTCACGCTATCTACTTTCAGGTCACGGTTCAGGCTGTACTTGATGTCATTGCCTTCTTTCACAACCTGTAAGTTTTCTTCGCCATCTGCGGTACCAATATCAACGGTATCGCCAGCTTTCACCGCAGCTGCATTTTCACCATTGCTTTGTAAGGTCCAGCCTTTGTCCAACTCAGCTAATGCATCACCAACATTGTTCACATCAGTGCCATTTACACTGTAGTTCGGTGCAGTCACTGTACCGTCTGGATTTACAGTTGAACCACCGCCCAACGCATCCGATACGCTTTGTGCTGTACCTGCCAATTGGCTACCGTTAATCGCATCGGTTGAATCAGGATTCACATCACCTGCAGTCACACCTGTGATTTTGCCTGTCGCACCATCGATGCTGACATCGCCAACTTTAACCGAATCAAACTCAACATCATCCGCTGTCGCAACGGTATAAATGGTTTGTCCATTGGCACCTGTTTCGCTTTCAACAGTCATGTTTTTGCCAGCTTCAACCTCGGTTTTCGCTGCCGCAGTTTCACCTTCAATCGCATCTGCAACGTTGGCATAGCCATTGTCATTGACAGTGAATGGACCATTCAGCTTGCCGCCTTCATTGGTTACACCTCCACCAAGCATGTCACCGACAGAACCCACGCTGTCATTGAGCTGACCACCATTGACTGCATCTTTAGAACCCGCTGCCACTTCACCATCCGCGACATTGGTAATCTTATTACCTGCAGCATCAATACCATCTTTGGTCACGCTTGGACCACCCGCGATCGTCATACCATCTGTGTTCATCACGGTATCGCCAGCAGTCACACTATCTACTTTCAGGTCACGGTTCAGGCTGTATTTGATGTCATTGCCTTCTTTCACAACTTGTAAGTTTTCTTCGCCATCTGCTGTACCAATATCAACGGTATCGCCTGCTTTCACCGCTCCTGCATTTTCACCATTACTTTGTAAGGTCCAGCCTTTGTCTAACTCGGCAATCGCATCACCGACATTGTTCACGTCAGTGCCATTTACACTGTAGTTCGGAGCAGTCACTGTACCGTCTGGATTTACAGTTGACCCACCACCCAAGGCATCCGATACGCTTTGTGCTGTACCTGCCAATTGACTACCGTTGATGGCATCGGTTGAATCAGGATTGACATCACCTGCTGTCACACCTGTGATTTTGCCTGTTGCACCATCGATGCTCACGTCACCAACTTTGACTGAATCGAACTCAACATCATCCGCTGTTGCAACGGTATAAATGGTTTGTCCATCGGCACCCGTTTCACTTTCAACGGTCATGTTCTTGCCAGCTTCAACCTCGGTTTTTGCTGCCGCTGCTGCACTGTCTAACTGGTCTTTATTAACTGCATCTGTGCCTTCTGTTCCTTCTGCAACATTGGTAATTTTATTACCGCCTGCATCGATACCAGACTTGGTCACACTTGGACCACCTGCAATGGTCATGCCATCTGTGTTCATCACAGTATCGCCAGCTGTCACACTATCCACTTTCAGGTCACGGTTCAGGCTGTACTTGATGTCATTGCCTTCTTTCACAACCTGTAAGTTTTCCTCACCGTCGGCTGTACCGATATCAACGGTATCGCCAGCTTTGACTGCACCGGCATTTTCACCGTTGCTTTGTAATGTCCATCCTTTATCTAACTCAGCTAAAGCATCGCCGACATTATTCACGTCGGTGCCATTGATATTGTAATTTGGTGCAGTCACTGTGCCGTCTGGATTTACAGTTGAACCACCACCCAAGGCATCTGATACGCTTTGTGCTGTACCCGCCAATTGACCACCGTTGATGGCATCGGTTGAGTCTGGATTGACATCACCTGCTGTCACACCTGTGATTTTGCCTGTTGCACCATCAATGCTCACATCACCGACTTTGACTGAATCGAACTCAACATCATCCGCTGTCGCAACGGTATAAATGGTTTGTCCATCTGCACCTGTTTCACTTTCAACAGTCATGTTCTTGCCAGCTTCAACTTCAGTTTTTGCTGCTGCTGTTGCACTGTCTAACTGGTCTTTGTTAACGGCATCTGTGCCTTCTGTTCCTTCTGCAACATTGGTAATTTTGTTACCACCTGCATCGATACCAGACTTGGTCACACTTGGACCACCTGCAATGGTCATCCCGTCATTATTCATCACGGTATCGCCAGCAGTCACGCTATCTACTTTCAGGTCACGATTCAGGCTGTACTTAATGTTGTTGCCTTCTTTCTCAACCTGTAAGTTTTCTTCGCCATCTGCCGTACCAATATCAACAGTATCGCCAGCTTTGACTGCGCCAGCATTTTCACCATTGGTCTGTAACGTCCAGCCTTTGTCTAACTCAGCAAGCGCCTCACCGACATTATTCATGTCGTTGCCATTAATATTATAAGTTGGGTTTGAAACTGCCCCAGTTTCTGGGTCATAAGTAGAACCACCACCTAACGCATTGGCTGTGCTTTCGCCCTGTTCATCCACTACGCCTTTAACGTGTTTTAATTGGCGCACATTCACAGCATCAGTGTCTTCTGCACCATCAGAAAGATGTTGAATACGACGTTCATTGCCTGCCGATCCAACAGAAACCACAGAGCTTGGTGCGGCTATTCCAGTTAAGAAACTGTCACCTGTTGCTGTAGAAGTAACGCTACCAGCACCTAAAGCAACATCATCAGCGTTGGTCGCTACAGCATTTGAACCTAAAGCAATGCCTCGCGCTGCTTGTGCATTTGCTGAGTCACCTAAGGCAATTGCACCTGCTTCTGCTGCTGTAGATGCGTTACCCAAGGCAACTGAACCTTGACCAATCGCCTTGTTTTCATTACCAATTGCAATCGCGCCATTTGCAGCTTCTGTCGCATCATCATTGCCCGCCGCGGTATTATTTCGGCCTAGCGCAACTGCACCATTACCATTGGCATTGTTCGGGTCACCAATCGCAACCGCACCATCACCACGAGCCACCTGATCACGACCAATCGCCACTGCACCACCTTCTGAGGAAGCTGCATTGGCACTGGTTGTGCCTGAACCCATTGCCACATTTTGGCCTGTGTCTCCTGTAGTCACACCATGACCAATCGCGATGTTGTCAGTTGTGCCACTTGACGTTGCAGCATCACGACCGATTGCAATGTCATTCTCACCTTGCGCTTGAGCATTATTCCCTGTTGCAATCGTTGAATCACCTATTGCTTGAGCGTTTGGACCTGTCGCAACGGAGTCAGCACCAGAAGCTGTTGCAACATGCCCCACAGCAGTTGAACGAAGACCGGTTGATTTTGCACCATTACCCAATGCTGTCGATTGAATACCAGAAGCCTCTGCTAAATTACCGTAGGCACTTGAGTAGTCGGCAGTTGCTTTAGCCCGGTTACCACTTGCAACTGACTGTAGGCCCGCAGCTTCTGAGAAATTACCAAATGCACTTGAGAAATCACCTGATGCTTTGGCTGAGTTACCTACTGCCATTGCATTTTGAGCTGATGCTTGGGCAAAGTTACCGAAAGCACCTGCATAATTGGCGGTTGCTTTTGCGCTATTTCCGACAGCTAAAGCATCCTCACCTTCTGCATGTGAGTTACGACCTACTGCTGTGGCTGATAAATTATTGGGGCCTTTTGCATATGCATTTGTACCAATTGCAACATCACCATTTCCTTCCGCTTTCGCTTTATCACCCATTGCGGTTGAACTTTCACCAGAAGCAATCGCTTGACGCCCAACAGCCGTTGAACCATCTCCTGTACCTTTTGCGCCAGTACCAATCGCAACCGAATCAGCACCATCTGCATTTGCTGCTGTGGTGGCATCGTAGTTTGCACCACCCGTCCCACTACCAATCGCAATACCACGCACACCTTTGGTCGTCGCAGCATTACCCATCGCGATACCACCAGTAGCACCTGCTGCTACAGTTGCAGTGTTCCCCTGTGCAATCGCAAAGTCTGCCTCAGCATACGTCTGACGACCCAGTGCAATCGCAGTATTACCACGCGCGCGGTTAGCGACACCAATCGCAACGTTGGAGCTTCCATCTGTTAAGTTACCAATACCCAATGCAGTACCAAAACCGCCACCAATCGCACGGTTACCCTGACCAATCGCAACGTTGGCGAAAGTTGCGTTCGATTCATTAGCATTACCAATAGCAACACCGCCACCCGCTCCTGTCACATTTTTATTGCCGATTGCAACTGCGCTTGGAACATGATTCGCCGTGCCATCAGGGTATGGTTCACTGGATCCACCACCGCGACGTTGTGCAATACCCTGTACCTGATTATTGGTTTGGTTAACGCGCGAACCACAACCAATCGCGACGCTGTTTGGCATACCATTGACAGTCGCCTGTCCAGCACTACCACATTGGTCATTGGTCGGTGAAATCGCAGTACTGGAGCCTTGGTTGGATGTACCCCCACCCATATTCGCTCCTGCAAAGGCACCAGTACTCAAAAACACTGTACTGATGGTCAGTGCAATTAAGCTTGGCTTAAGCTTCAAGAGTTTATTATTTTGTTGAAGAGATGAGGACGTTAGCTCCGTAACTGTTTGAATTGTAGTCACATTACGTTTTTTTGTGACGCCTCGTGCATTTTCAGAAACAACGGTCCATAAACTTAGACTTTTATTCCAGACTAAACGGTATATTTTATTCATAATTATGTGCCTTAAAAGGGATCAAGCACATATAAATCTAATGAAATACAACCTATACACATTTAACAATTAATACACTGTTTTAACAATTAAGACATTTTTTTATCATTTTTCATCCATTATTCCTCAAAGGAATATTAATAAACATTAAAAACCTCAGGAATTAACAAAACAGGTCTTTGTTTTATAAAAGCATAAAAAATATAATAACCTAATGTATAAGGATTTTTAGGTCAATATCTTCTTTTTGCTATGAAAAAACAGTTACTTAATGTTCATAATGATTATCTAAAAATCCTTGTCGACACAGCTTCTAGATTTGGAATCCCTAAAGGGGAAATCATCAGATATTGTCAAATTCCTCTATCTTTGCTAACTGACGTCAATCAGAATGAACGCATGAGTTTCAATCAATGGATTGATATTGTGATTCGCCTGTTAGAGCTCCTACCAGAAAAAGGTTTAGGTTATCAGTTAGGTTTTAACTGTAAGCTTACAACTCATGGTGCTTTGGGCTTTGCCTTACTGACCAACAATACCATTGGAAAAGTTTTAGTTGACTTGCAAAAATATTATAATATGCGTCTTCACAAAATGGATTTATCCATTTTAAATAAAAACAATAAAATCATTATTCGACTCAACCCACTCTACCAATTACCTAACCATTTAAATGAAAGCAAAAAAAATATTGTTAATAAGTTTTTTATTGAAAGTGCATTAATTGACATTGTAAATAATCTTCAACTTATTACCAATTACAACTTAACAGGCATAAACATTAATGTCACTTGGGATCAAGCAGATTATCATCAATTCTATGAAAAGCGCTTACCAATTATTCATTTTAATGAAGAATATAACCAGATCAGTTTTGATACCAAGTGTTTGGATTTACCCCTAACGTTTAGCTCACCTAGTGCTTATATGATTGCAATGGAACTGGTCAATAAAGAATATCTTTTCTATCAAGATCAAGACAACAAGATTATTTTAAAGGTAAATCAACAACTTAAATTTATACCTGGTTTTGGCTTTCCAAGCTTAACGGATGTCGCAACAAAGTTAAAAATTTCTGAAAGAACATTAAAGCGGGAACTATCAAGCGCCAATACAACATTCTCATCCTTGCTACAATCCAAAAAATTTGAGTTAGCTAAAAAGTTAATTAACTCGAACCGAAATATTCAGGAAATATCAGATTTATTGGGTTATAGCCATATTAGTGCTTTTTCAAGAGCATTTATTGGCTGGACAGGAAAAAAACCTAGTGATTATATCCGTGAACAAAGAGTTTCTTTTAAAGACTATTATCTAAAACAGTCTAAAAAAATTTCTTGATTAAAACAGAAGCAAAAATTAAGACAAAAAATTAAAAACACTTTTGCTTCTAAAAATAAACACATTATGCTTTTATAACTCCAAACCCTTTAATTAAAAAACAAATAGCAATATAATTATGATGCAACCTCCTTTTCACCTCAGCATTTTTCGTTAGCTGAGGTTTTTTTATGGCTAAAGTATTTGTATAAAATTAACACATACCAAATAAAAATTTAAATAATCTCAATATTCGTCAATCAAATTAAGAAATCTATTTTATTATTATTTTTAGCTCTTATTTTTACAGCATGATTTTAGATCTTTTATTCTATTACTCAATTAATGAAAAAAATAAATTACTCCCACAATCTGTCTAACTCAACAGCATTAAATAAGATCGACAGAGCCAAGAAGAAAAGAGAAAATCTTATTAATATTTTACAATTATTTAATTTAACCATTTGGTAAAATAAAAACCAAGATTACAAACCAGACAGATTATTCCAATTTCGGTTTATCAAACTTTAAATTCGATAAAAAATGATAAACTCAACTTTAACAATCTATATATTTGCGGTTGAAAATCAATAAGTATGATTTGATTTGAAACGTATTGCCCCCTCAATATAATCTTTCAAATATTTACCAATCAATCGATGATCTTTCACATTGGTTGGCCAGAAATGTTCAAGCCCAATGTCACTAATAATATTTAAGATTGTATTGAAGGTGAACAACACTTTGAGCGATAGCGCATCCTGCTCTGCTTCAGGTAAAGCAAGCATTAGAAGTTCAACTGCTTTATTTGAAATGGGTACCAGTGTCTTGGCAACGATCATTCGCCCCTCATCTCCTGCACTGATTGTCTTGGAGAAGAATTTCAAATAATGAATACCATTTTCCTGTAAGAGGATGTTGACCATGGGTTTCATGAGCGCATCGACAACATCTGAGACTTGTACCTGTTCTGGCTGTATTGCATTGAGCAGAGCCAAGCTATCACTGACGTAAGGTTGCATTACATGTGCCAATGCAGCTTCGACCAATCCCCACTTATTTTTGAAGTGATAATAAAGTGCAGATTTATTTGCAACCCCAGCAGTTTCATTTATTTTCTGAACAGAAAGCGTTTCAACATTGTTCTGCGAAAAAAGAACAATAGCTGCTTCGATCAGCTTCTCTTTCGTTTGATTGGTCATGCTATTTCACAGGGAAAGATTTGAATCGATTGCTTTTATATCATAAGGCATCAAAATTAAACCAATCTTTCAACAAGATTGGTTTAATGCGTGAGGTAGATGTAACAGCTTAAACACAGCCTTTGTCTTCAAAAGCAGCTTTAGAGGTATAGCGAATATCTGGTAAGTAATCCCCCATCACTGTTTTTTCATCACCCCATGCTTTAACATTTTGTACGGCGTGCTTAAATGCAGGGTCAGGCAGTAAATTACGCATGATCAATAGACCAAAATCAGTGTGTCCAAATGCTTTTCCATCTTCAGCAGTATAACCAGAGCCTCTCGGACTGAGCTCAAGGAAATATACACCACATTCTTCACGTGCATTTGCAGGTCTATCTTCGGCTAAAGATGCGACAATGGTATAGAATCCATCTTTATCAACTTTCTGAATATTTTCATCATACAGGCAATAATTGGTTGCGGTACTTATGATTTCATTACTACAAATCGACCAATAACGTACATCTGTCTTTTGAACAAATTGATCATTATTAAAGGTTTTTTCAGTGTTTGGTACTTTACCACGAAGCTCAATCACTTTACCCAGTCTACGACTGGTTGCTGCAAACACATATTCATTGTCTGGTGTCGCCCAATAATTGAGTTTCGGCGTAACCGTTAAACCCTCACACTTTTCTAAAGGTTGCTTGGTCACTGGGTCAAACTTATAAGTACATTTAAAATTATCTAAACCACTAAAAGCCTTGTACCACTTCGGTTCCAACTGTGCCGGGAAACCTTCATAACGATTTTGATTGAATGCAGCTAAAGTCGCTTGTAAAGGCAATGTTGTTGTACGATCAATCGGTCCTTGTTTGACCTGTAAAAGATTACACACCTCATTGCCCTTTTTCACCTCACCATTGGCAAGCTGAACTTTAAAACGTGGAAAACTTACATTGCCTTTCTCATTCATATTTTTGTTAGGAACATAGACACGATATAAAATGGCAACTTTATTATCGGCTGTTTTAGGCGCATAAAGGGTATTTTTGGCTGGTGTAGCAGGTAAATTTGCCAGTTGTAATTGTGCTGAATATGCGCGCTCTTTTCCTAAACGATTATTGCCTTCAACAAAAGGATTGGTTGCCCCTTGATTTGGTTCAATCGCCCGATCAAGCAACGAATTGACCCGCTCACCTTTTGCGGTATAGCTAACCAGAGAAAAATGACGAGAATAAGGATAATCTCCATCAATCATTACTTTGGCACCTTCAGGTACCGTAAACTCAGATGACCAGTAATTTACATTGGTATCAGGAAATGCAAAATTAAGTGGATCTTCACCAGTATGTGATTTACTGGTAACCGAGTTTTGCCACATACAATCAGTGAGTTCAGTGACTGGAGGTGGCGGATTGCTGGCCGAACTTGAATGATCATCGTCATTACATGCAGTTAGCCCGGCAGAACCCATTACCGTTAAAAAAATTGCCGTTTTTACTTTATTGCGTTTTTCCATAAATTTTTTCCTTTTTAATCAATTTCTAATCAACCTATCCACTGGTTTTATGATTATGGATCTTGCTCACTTAAGATCTAATCCATCTAGATTAAAATAATAATCCAAATGGATTAAATTTCAAGCGATTTACAATTTATGTCAAAAATAAAACTTAGCTGATTGAATTTTTTAACTTTTTAAATAGTCATTTTAGGTGCTTGATTGAGAAAATAATCTCTTTCTTAACCACAAAGACACACTGACTAATGCAATCAACACAGGAACTTCAACCAATGGGCCAATCACCGTTGTAAAAGCCACAGGTGAAGCCAAGCCAAATGTTGCAATCGCAACAGCAAGGGCTAGTTCGAAATTATTCCCCGCAGCGGTAAAAGATATTGCTGTTGTTTTGGGATAATCATTCCCCATCCATTTGCTCATAAAAAAGCTAATGAAGAACATTACAACAAAGTAAATTGTCAGCGGAATCGCAATACGGATCACATCTAAAGGCAGGCCAATCACCTCACCACCTTTCAGGCTAAACATAGCGACAATCGTGAACAGCAAAGCCAATAAACTAAATGGACTAATCTTGGGAATAAAATGGTGCTGATACCATTCCAGCCCTTTAGTTTTCACCAAAACCAAACGAGTCATAAATCCAAGAAAAAATGGAATCCCTAAATAAACCAGTACGGCATGGGTAATTGTCCAGAAATCGACATGGATCACTTGTCCTGCAATACCAAAATACGGCGGTAAGACACTCAGAAACAACCAGGCATAGGTACTAAAAAATAGAATCTGAAACACACTATTAAAGGCCACAAGAGCAGCGACATACTGGTTGTCACCACAAGCCAAATCATTCCAGACCAAAACCATCGCAATACAACGCGCCAAACCAATAAGAATGAGCCCCGTCATATATTCAGGATAATGATGCAAAAAAATAATCGCCAGACCAAACATCAAGCTTGGTGCAATCAGCCAGTTCTGGATCAAAGATAAGCTCAACGTCTTTTTATCTTTAAATACCTCGGGCAGGCTTGCATAGTCCACTTTTGCCAAAGGAGGAAACATCATCAAAATCAGTCCGATTGCAATCGGAATATTGACCGAATCAACATGCATCCGATCCAGAGCAATAGAGGCTTGTGGGAAAAATACACCTATTGCAACGCCTAAGCCCATTGCAAGAAAAATCCACGCGGTCAGATGACGATCTAAAAAGGATAACTTTTTCATAGGTTTTATTCGCAACAGCTTTTGCGATCTAAGCGGTGTAATTGAGGGAAAATTGTTGTGTGCTGTAACTTCAAAACGTCGAAGATTTCGTTACACCAACTTGGTAAATGGGCCGCAATACTGTAGTACACCCATTGTCCCTGACGGCGATCTTGCAATATTCCACTTGCACGTAATAAAGCTAAATGGCGAGAAATCTTTGGCTGACTTAATTGTAATTTTTCAGTTAAATCACAGACGCATAATTCTTTATGCTCCGCAACGAGCATCACAATACTCAGCCTTGTTTCATCCGATAAGCATTTAAAAAAATTGACGGCATCCATCTCTATCTCCGACTTAAATTATTCATTTCATTCAACAGGGTTTACTGGATACGCTGTCCATTTTCATCAATGATCTGCTCGCCATCTTCTTTATAGAAAGCACCTTTTTGAGCAAGCACTAAAATATCGAGTACAACTTCTGACGGACGACAAAGACGGGTTCCCGTTGGGGTCACTACAAAAGGACGATTGATCAGAATTGGATGCTCAAGCATAAACTGGAGCAGTTGTTCATCCGTCCAGTCATCACGATTCAAGTTCAGTGCATGATAGGGCTCGACATTTTTTCGAATCGCATCTCGTACAGTTAACTGCGCATCCTGAATCAGTTGTACCAATTCATTTTGTGTCGGGGGATGAATTAAATATTCAATGATGGTGGGTTCAATTCCAGTATTTCGAATCAACGCCAAGGTATTACGTGAGGTTCCACAAGCGGGATTGTGATAAATCTTGATTTCTGCCATGAGAAAGACATCCAAAGAATAATATAATCTTTATATATGATTCTCCATATATATGCAATTCCATATATTTTGATTTTGATTATTTCTAATCAAATCAATCCTCCTCACCTTTTTGGGCCAGACGCTTTATAGAAAATTGATCATTTTGGAATATAAGTTAAGCGAATGAGTCACTGAGCTGCGGCACTTTTTCTTCTAATATGCCGCTACTGAATAGTAATAGCTTAACGTTTTAGGTTCACAATGACTCAATTACCAAAAGCGAAACGTACTTTGTTGAGTACACAAACGGCGAAAAGAATTTTGCATAGCAGTAAAGGCCACCAAGCACGTCATATCTTTTCAAATGCTGTAGATCGTGTCTTTCGTGGACAACAACTTGCCCTTTCAGGCAAGACACCTTTTGACATCGTCTATCAACGTGAAATTATCAGCTTGCGCCACTACACCACGGATCATACGACAGCAAAACATCGAATTCCTCTCGTCATTGTGCCTCCCCTTGCAGCCAACATGCTGATCTATGATTTATTTCCAAATCGTAGTTTAGTCCGTTATTTTCTTGCACAAGGTTTTGATGTTTATTTAATTGATTGGGGTACGCCGAGTCTGCGACAGGCAAAATATAATCTCGGTACTTATGTCAAAACCTTTATGCCAGATTTTATTGAACAGATCCGCCAGCATAGCGGTCAACAACAACTTTCACTCTATGGATGGAGTTTAGGTGGTGCACTTTCGCTTTGCTACACCTCTCTCTTTAAAGATAAGAATATTCAAAATATCGTGATTCTAGCATCACCCATTAATACGCATAAATCAGGTTATATGGGCAAGTTTTATCAAAAACTGACCGCACCCGCGCAATGGATTCGTAGCAATACCAAGTTCCGTATCTATCAGGTGCCTAGTCGCGTCTTCCATATCCACGGCTGGCAAAATACCTTGGGATTTAAACTGACCGATCCGATTGGAAACTTTAAAAATTACTGGGAACTGGTTAAAAATCTGAATGACCGTCAGTTTGTGATTAATCACGCTACTTCCAGCTCTTTTGTCGACAATATGCTGGCTTACCCTGGGGGCGTCATGCGCGATATCATTTTACGTTTCTGGATTGATAATGAACTTTCCACAGGAATGGTTAAATTCGGCGAGCAAACCGCGAATCTAAAAGATATTGATTGTTCGGTACTGGCAGTGGGTGGCAGCACCGATATTATTGTGACTGCTGAGGCGGTACGTCCGCTGATGGATTTAATTAGCAGTACCGATAAACAATTTGAAATCGTCCCTGGCGGACATATGGGACTTGTCTCAGGTAATCAGGCACCCCATTCCGTTTGGCCCGTGGTGACCAAGTGGTTGGCACAACGTTCTGATTAATCATTTCAGCAAGATCAGGCTGTAAGGTTTAAATAAACCGAGCAGCCTATATAGATAATTCAGGCAAAATGCTGCTGGCGATGCAGCACCAGACTTTCAACATTTACAGGTGTTCCCAACAGATAGCCTTGTAACTGATTGCAGCCTAAACTGGTCAAGATATCGGCTTGTTGTTGCGTTTCTACGCCTTCTGCGGTCACAGTTAAACCCAGCTTTGCAGCTAAATGGATAATGCTTTCTAAAATCGCTTCTTCTTTTGAATTCGGCTGCAAGTCAATCAAAAAGCCCCGATCAATTTTAAGCTCATCCACAGGTAAATCTTTTAAATACAGGAAACTCGAATAACCTGTCCCAAAATCATCAATGGCGATACGAATCCCTAACTTCCGCAAGCGTTCCAAAGTACGGATACTGGAATCAATATGATGCATCGCTGTTGATTCGGTAATTTCAAGGATCAAATGATGTGGCTGGATTTGATATTGCTCGAGCAGTTGTTCCAGTACACTAAATAACTTTTTATTTTCAAACTGAAGGGCCGACAGATTGACTGCTATCGGGTAAAACGCACTGTTATTTCGTTCCCATTTCTGGATCTGCTGACATGCTTGCTCGAGTGCCCAGTATCCCATTGGAATAATCAAACCAGTTTTTTCTGCCCCTTCGATAAACATTTGCGGCGTTAACAATCCTAGACTTGGATGTTTCCAACGAATCAAGGCTTCGACACCACAAACTTCATAGTTAGCCGTAAATTTAGGCTGGTAAAATAAAACAAATTGCTGCTCATCGACCGCTTTATATAAATCATTAATCAATTTGGACTGACTGCGGACATCGTGCTGGTCAGACATTGAGTGGAACATGGTATAGGTATTGCGGCCCTGCTCTTTGGAGATCAGCATCGCGACATCAGCATTAATTAAAATGTCCTGCACATTTGTGGCATGTTCAGGATACATGGCAATCCCGACACTGGCAGAGATATTGATATCTTTGGTCGCAATTAAATAAGTTTCCTGAATGTAATGCAGAATATTTTCTGCAAGCTGCATCGCTTCATTGATATCCGTATTTTCGGCAATTAAGACAAACTCATCACCACCAATCCGGAACAGCTTATGGCGGCTATTGTCTAATTTATTATGCAAACGGTTCGCCATCTGAATCAGAAGCTGATCACCAATATGATGCCCAAAAGCATCATTCACCGACTTGAAACGGTCTAGATCGATATATAAAAATGCCGCTTTTTGTTCATGCAGACGATGGTGACTAAATACGACTTCAGCATAATCAGTTAGGAATAAACGATTGGGTAATTTTGTCAGTGCATCATGTAAGGACTGTGTGGCCAACTCTTTATTAATTTTTGTGAGCTGTTCATTGCGTTCTTCCAAACGAGCTTCCAACACAGCAACTGCAAAACCAGCAACAAAAACCAGACTGGTAATAAAAATAATGGTAAAGAGTAAGACGCTTTGTTCGGTCTGATCCGAGGTCAGGATTTGAGCCAGACTTTCATCAAAATAGGTGGCTGCCATGCCCGTATAATGCATGCCAACAATACTAAATGCCATCAGGACAGCGATGATTGCTTTAAGTAAAGTTCGATATTTGACAGCGCTTTTATATTTGAAAATGAAAAAGAAACTTAAACCAGAACCACTAATCGCAATCAGTACCGAGCAAATCACCAACAGTGGATCATAATGCATGCGGTGGTGTTCAACCGTTAACGCCAGCATGCCGGTGTAATGCATACCCGATATTCCAAGGCCCATAAAAACGGCACCGAGAATCAAACGGGGCAACGGTAACGTGGGTCGTGAGGTTAACCATACTGCAAAAATGGAAGCCACCGCACCCACCAGATAGGACAGTACAGTTAAATTAACATCAAAATGATACCCTTCTGGCAAATGGCTAGCCAGCATTCCCACAAAGTGCATTGACCATATCGCTAATCCCAAGATTAGCCCACTCGCCACTAAAATGCTTTTTTCAAATTTTTTATAAGCAACTTTAAAAACGAGTTCTTCCATTGAAACTGCAGCATAGCATGTCGCTATTGCAACCAAAATGGAAACGATGACCAATGTGCTATCGTAATCAACGTGAACCATAAAGGACTTCCATGATTATTCAGTACTTTTTTTTATTTGATGAGCAAAAATGCTCGAAATCCGAACGACCTTCCACACCCCAAAAAGCAATGAATCTGTGATTCATAAACTTTCCTTAACAATAGCATCATCTCACATAAGGTCAAGTCCTTTTCACTTTATAAATCAATAGAATAAAAGCAAATGTTAAATTCAAACCGATGAAAAACCTTATTTTTTTATTTCAACTATTTCCTAGAGACCCATTTATCTTTATCAGCGTTTATTTAATTTTCACTTTATTGATTTTTATTTGTTTTCAATCGTATCTCTATGCAAAAATCATAGCGCATTGTTATTCTCAATCAGTGATCAATCTCTCATAAAAAATGCTTAAAACTCAAACAATACTAATCTGATTTTTTGCCCATATTGTTATAACTCTGTATCCAATCACAAAAAAAGCCCTTGCATAAACAAGGGCTTTTTAAAGATTAAACCAAAACTTAGTTTTTCTCTTTATCAACAATCTTGTTTGCTTGAATCCAAGGTACGAAAAAAGATGAAAGCACTGCTTTCATCTTTTTGAGGCACGTAAAGATAAATATAAAAAACCCACTCAAATAGAGTGGGTCTCCGCATTCAAATCAATTGATTCGAGAAATTAGTTTTTCTCTTTATCAACAATCTTGTTCGCTTGAATCCAAGGTATAAACGAGGACTAGCAGAGCACCGCTCTGCCCGAGTGCAAGAGCGAAGTCTTACTTCGCTAACGCACGTTTCAAGCTAAAGAAAAAACTTAGTTTTTCTCTTTGTCTACGATTTTGTTCGCTTGAATCCAAGGTACGAAAAAAAATAAAAGCACTGCTTTCATCTTTTTGAGGCACGTAAAGATAAATATAAAAAACCCACTCAAATAGAGTGGGTCTCCGCATTCAAATCAATTGATTCGAGAAATTAGTTTTTCTCTTTATCAACAATCTTGTTTGCTTGAATCCAAGGCATCATCGCACGTAATTTAGCACCAGTTACTTCGATGCCATGCGCTGCGTTTTGACGACGACGAGCAGTCATTGATGGATAGTTCAATGCGCCTTCCTGAATGAACATCTTCGCATATTCACCAGACTGGATACGTTTCAATGCATTACGCATTGCTTCACGAGACTGTTCGTTGATGACTTCAACGCCAGTTACGTATTCGCCATATTCAGCATTGTTCGATACTGAATAGTTCATGTCAGCGATACCGCCTTCGAACATCAAGTCAACGATTAATTTAAGTTCGTGTAAGCATTCGAAGTAAGCCATTTCTGGTGCATAACCAGCTTCAACCAAAGTTTCGAAGCCCATTTTAACCAATTCAACAGCACCACCACAAAGAACTGCTTGCTCACCAAATAAGTCAGTTTCAGTTTCTTCACGGAAAGAAGTTTCGATAATACCGGTACGGCCGCCACCTACGCCAGAAGCATAAGAAAGAGCAACGTTACGTGCATTACCAGAAGCATCTTGATGGATTGCGATAAGATCAGGAACACCTGAACCACGTTGGTATTCTGAACGAACTGTATGACCTGGTGCTTTCGGTGCAACCATGATCACATCTAGATCTTTACGTGGAACAACTTGGTTATAAAGAATAGAGAAACCATGAGCAAATGCTAAAGTTGCACCTTCTTTGATGTTCGGTTCAATAACGTCACGATAAAGTTGAGATTGGAATTCATCTGGAGTCAAGATCATGACTAAGTCAGCTTGCGCTACAGCAGCTGGAACTTCAGATACTTTAAGACCAGAATTTTCAGCTTTTTTCCAAGATGCTGAACCAGCACGTAAACCAACAGTTACGTCTACGCCAGAGTCTTTCAAGTTAAGTGCATGTGCATGACCTTGTGAACCATAACCAATGATTGCAACTTTCTTGCCTTGGATGATAGATAAGTCACAGTCTTTATCGTAAAAAATTTGCATCTGTTTACTCCGCTAAAATTGTTGTCATTTCCCTTGTTCTGCAAGGACAGATCTTTTGTTCTTCCTCAATTCTTGCAGGATTCCATGAAGAATTGAGGACACGATTAAATTGTTAAAACTTTTTCGCCGCGTGCGATACCTGATACACCAGAGCGAACCACTTCAAGAATGGTATTTTCTGCGAGCGCATCAATAAAACCATCAATCTTTTCAGTCGTACCCGCAATCTGAATCGTATAGGTCGTCGGTGTAACATCTACGATTTGCGCACGGAAGATGTCAGCAGTACGTTTGATTTCCGCACGCGCTGCACCCAATGCCTTGACCTTAATCAGCATCAATTCACGTTCAATGTGTGAACCTTCTGAAAGGTCAACCACTTTTACAACTTCAACCAGTTTGTTGAGCTGTTTGGTGATTTGCTCGATTTTATGATCGTCACCATAAGTGGTTAAAGTCAGACGAGATAAAGTTTCATCTTCAGTTGGCGCAACATTGAGGGTTTCAATGTTGTAGCCACGTTGGCTGAAAAGACCAACAAGACGAGAAAGCGCACCAGCCTCGTTTTCAACGAGTACAGAAATAATATGTCTCATTATGTACGCTCTCCTTTACCTAACCACATATCCTTCATGGACTGACCAGCAACCAGCATTGGGTATACATGTTCAGTACGGTCTACCATGACATTAATGAATACACATTTATCATTAATTGCCATCGCTTCAGCTAATTTAGATTCCAGCTCATCTGCGTGGTTAATCTGAATGCCAACGTGACCATAAGCTTCCATTAACTTGGCAAAGTCAGGTAATGAATCTACATAAGAACTTGAATGACGTCCTTCATAGTTCATGTCCTGCCACTGTTTCACCATGCCCAGCGCCTGGTTATTCAAGCAGAGAATTTTCACATTCAAGCCGTATTGCTTACATGTTGATAATTCTTGAATACACATCTGGATCGATGCTTCACCAGTAATACAAACCACTTGCTGGTCAGGGAATGCAAGCTTTGCAGCCATCGCATACGGTAAACCAACACCCATGGTGCCCAAGCCGCCAGAGTTGATCCATTGGCGTGGACGTTTGTATTTGTAGTAATTGGCACCGAACATTTGATGCTGGCCTACGTCAGAAGTAATAATCGCTTCACCATTGGTCACACGATCAAGTGCTTCAACCACTTGTTGCGGCTTCATCACACCATTTTGGCCTGCTTCGTAACGTAAACCATGTACTTTGCGCCACTCATTAATCTGAGACCACCATTCTGCAATTGCTTCAGGGTTTGGCTTCGATACATTCATCTGTTTCAGCTGCGCTAACATTTCTTGAAGCACTGGCTCTACTGCACCCACGATCGGGATGTGCGCCATAATGGTTTTCGAAATTGCTGCTGGGTCTACATCAATATGAATGACTTTTGCATTGGTACAGAATTTTGCAGGGTTATTGGTTACACGGTCATCGAAACGTGCGCCAATTGCCAGAATTACATCTGCATTATGCATCGCCATATTGGCTTCATAGGTACCATGCATCCCTAACATACCCACGAACTGTGGATCATTGCCCGGGAAAGCACCTAAGCCCATTAAGGTATTTGTTACTGGATAGCCAAGTAAATGCGCCAGCTCAGTCAATAAGCCAGAAGCATTGCCCTGAACAACACCACCACCGGTATAAATGATCGGGCGTTTTGCAGAAATCAGTTCATCAATCGCTTTACGAATTTGGCCTGAATGACCACGTGAAGGCGGCTGATATGAGCGCATCTTCACTTTTTCAGGATATTCGTAGGCAAATTTTTCTGCTGGATTGGTTGCATCCTTTGGAATATCAACCACAACCGGACCCGGACGGCCAGATGCAGCAATATAGAATGCTTTCTTGATAATTGCAGGAATTTCGCTAGCGTGACGCACCTGGAAACTATGTTTTACGATTGGACGAGAAATACCAACCATATCTGTTTCTTGGAACGCATCTTCACCAATCAGATGGCTTGCAACCTGACCAGACAAAATCACCATTGGGATTGAGTCCATGTAGGCTGTAGCAATTGGAGTGACGGTATTGGTCGCGCCTGGTCCTGAGGTAACCAGTACTACACCAGTTTTACCCGTTACGCGTGAGTATGCATCTGCCATATGACCAGCAGCTTGCTCATGACGCACGAGGTAATGGTTAATTTTGTCTTGTTGAAATAGCGCATCGTAAATATGTAATACAGCGCCGCCTGGATACCCAAAAACATGCTCTACGCCTTCGTCCGCGAGGGCACGAACGAGCATTTCACCACCAGATAAAAGTTCCAACGTGATTCACCCTAGTGTTAGCACAATTTATGGGAGACATAAATTGTGTGTTATTCATTAACTTTTGCACTTCTTATAAGTGTGCGTATTCTACTCGTTTTTGCTGTAATAGGAAAAATTTTCTGAGACTCATCAGCCGTATAAACTTGATGACATCTCGAATCAAAATATGCTGGGATAAGCACATTTCAAAAAATCATTCTCTCGGCTAGAAAGAATGTCCATTACAAGCCATGACATTTATTCGAAGGGTGATCAAATAAGCGCATATAAAACTTAAGAAAGCATTCTTGTTTCTTTCATAAGCAAAGTCAAGAACAAAGAAAAGGTTTTTAACGAATATTTTTTAGCTGTTGTTTTTTTAAACACATTTCACGGAATAATTTGGTCTTTTTAAACGTCCTTTTGTCAAAAAACTGTTTTCTTTTTAAGTAAAAATAGGCATTGTAAACGACTCAATTCAGCATTTTGATCGAATATAAACAGCATTCTCTTGGGGAGATCAAATATGAAATCATCTTATTTAAAATCAAGCTTATATACATTAGTAACAACAGCAATATTATTGTGTTCAAGCCAGAACCATGCACAGCAATATTATAAATGGATGGATGCCAATGGCTCGACCCATTACACCACAACACCGCCACCGAAAGGTGCAAAAAGACTGGATAAAGTTTCGACTTATGGCAGCAGTCATCAAGTGAAACAAAATCCTTCTCAGCAGGATAATGCAGCGACTAGCCCAAATACTGCACCCCAAGTACCTCAAGTTCAACCTGAAGTGCCAGCAAATACGGTCAAACCACAAACTCCACCTGCAAACACACCACAATCTGTTCATTAAACCGTGTACTGATCTGCAAGCGACTTCTAAGATAGGTGAGCTTGCAGATAAAATCCCGATCTAAAAACTGACATTTCCTACAATTTTGCGCTATGCTGTGCAGCAATCTTAACTTTACTTTTTTGTTGTATCGCATATCCCTATGACGACTTCTCACATTGACTCCGAATATCAAGCAAGTGCCATTGAGCCTCAAGTTCAACAAGACTGGGACAATCGCAAAGTTTTTAAAGTTGCAGACACTGTAGAGGGTAAACATCGCTATATCCTGTCGATGTTCCCTTACCCAAGTGGCAAGCTGCACATGGGGCATGTGCGTAACTATACAATTGGCGACGTCATTAGCCGCTTTTATCGTTTAAAAGGCGAGACAGTCCTACAGCCAATGGGTTGGGATGCTTTCGGTTTACCTGCTGAAAATGCAGCGATTGCACATCAGGTTGCACCTGCCAAATGGACATTTGAGAACATCGCTTATATGCGTGACCAATTAAAAAAATTGGGCCTGTCTGTCGATTGGGATCGTGAATTTGCAACCTGTACACCAGAGTATTATCACTGGGAACAATGGTTATTCGTACAGCTTTATAAAAAAGGCTTGATCTATCGTAAGCTTTCAACAGTGAACTGGGATCCTGTAGACCAGACTGTTTTAGCCAATGAACAAGTTGAAAATGGTCGTGGCTGGCGTTCAGGTGCATTGGTCGAAAAACGCGATATTCCAATGTACTACTTCCGCATCACGGACTATGCACAAGAATTATTAGATGACCTAGATACCTTACAAGACGGCTGGCCTCAACAAGTGTTGACCATGCAACGTAACTGGATCGGTCGTTCAACAGGCATGGAAATCACCTTCCCTTCTGCCAATCCAGCAATCTATGCTGACGGCTTAACTGTTTATACCACGCGTGCTGACACACTTATGGGTGTGACATACGTTGCGGTTGCAGCAGAGCACCCGCTAGCGCTTAAAGCTGCTGCCCTCCAATCAGAAGCAGGCAACCCTGAATTGGCTGCATTTATTGAAGAATGCCGCATGGGTTCAGTCGCAGAAGCGGATTTAGCCACTGCTGAAAAGAAAGGCATGGCAACAGGTTTGTTCGTAAAACACCCTGTAACTGGTGAAGAGCTTCCAGTCTGGATCGCAAACTACGTATTAATGTCTTATGGTTCTGGCGCTGTAATGGCGGTTCCAGCACATGACGAACGTGACTTTGAATTTGCAAACAAGTTCAATTTGACCATCAAGCAAGTGATTGATGCCAAAGGTGCTGACGATGCAGATTATTCTGCAACTGAATGGCAAGAATGGTATGGCTCGAAAGAAGGCAAACTGGTTAACTCTGGTGAGTTTGACGGTTTAGCATTCCAAGCGGCTTTCGATGCATTCCTCGCAAAATTAGAACCACAAGCTTTGGCAAACGCTAAAGTTCAATTCCGTCTACGTGACTGGGGTGTTTCTCGTCAACGTTACTGGGGTTGTCCGATCCCGATGATCAACTGTAACAGTTGTGGTCAGGTGCCAGTTCCAGAAGATCAATTGCCAGTGGTATTACCGACTGATGTCGTTCCAGATGGTTCTGGTAACCCATTGAATAAAATGCCTGAGTTCTATGAAACAAAATGTCCAAGCTGTGGCGGCGATGCACGTCGTGAAACAGATACCTTGGATACTTTCGTAGAATCATCTTGGTACTATGCACGTTATGCATCACCAGACTTTACCGGCGGTATGGTAAAACCTGAAGCAGCTCAAAACTGGCTTCCTGTGAACCAATATATCGGTGGTGTAGAGCACGCAATTCTGCATTTACTTTATGCACGTTTCTTCCACAAATTAATGCGTGATGAAGGCGTGGTACAAGGTAACGAACCATTTACTAACTTGTTAACGCAAGGCATGGTTTTGGCAGATACGTTCTATCGTGAAGCAGAAAACGGTAAGAAAACCTGGTTCAACCCTGCTGACATCGAATTAGAACGTGATGAGAAAGGTCGTATCCTGTCTGCAAAATATTCAGGTGATGGTCAGGAAGTTGTGATCGGCGGACAAGAAAAAATGTCTAAGTCGAAAAACAATGGTATTGATCCACAAGCGATTATTGATCAATACGGCGCAGATACAGCACGTGTCTTCATGATGTTTGCTGCACCACCAGATCAATCATTGGAATGGTCAGATGCAGGTGTAGAAGGCGCAAACCGTTTCTTGAAACGTGTATGGCGTTTAGCGGCAGGCTTCCTTGAAAAAGGCAATCAAGCGACTGCGATTGATACTGCAAATCTTTCTAAAGACGCGCAAGATTTACGTCGTAAAACGCATGAAACCATCCAGAAAGTGGGTGATGACATCGAGCGTCGTCATGCCTTCAACACCGCCATTGCAGCATTGATGGAATTACTAAATGCCAGCAACAAGTTTGAAGCGAAAGATGATAATGATTCTGCTGTCGCACGTGAAGCGATCACGACGCTTCTTACCTTGCTTGCACCATTTGCACCACATTTAAGTCAAACTTTATTGACTCAGTTTGGTCTGGAACTCACTACAGTTGAATTCCCGCAAGTCGATGAGTCTGCATTAACACGTAATACACAAACGATTGTTGTACAAGTGAATGGTAAACTTCGTGGTAAGTTAGACGTCGCAGTTGATATGTCTAAAGATGACTTATTGGCTCTGGCAAAAGCTTTACCAGAAGTTCAACAATTCTTGACTGGCCCGACCAAGAAAGAAATTGTGGTACCAAATAAACTCGTTAATTTAGTTGTTTGATAGTCCCTTTCAACCTCTCTTTCACTAAAAAAGAGAGGTTCCCTCAATTGAACAAAGAGGGCTTGGGGAAGATGAATAAATAGAGGAATAAATATGCACTTAGCGCAACGTGCAGCTGCTATCGTTCTCACTTTAGGCCTAAGTGCAGGCTTAGTCGGCTGCGGCTTTCATTTGAAAGGAAGTAACCCAACAGCAGCACCATTGGTGTATAACAAGCTGTCTTTAGCCTTGCCTGGCAACACGGGCGAGCTTGAAAACCGACTCAGCATTTACCTCAGTGCAACGGGCGTACAACTCAGCAATGCCAATGATGCCTATGTCCTTCGCATTCTGGATTACACCCCTCGCCGTCAGCTCCTCAACGGTAAATTAACCGAAGTATTATTACGCTTAACCGTGACGTTCCAGATCGAAGATCGTCAGGGCCGCAAGATTACTGAACCGCGTACACTCACCGCTTCTCGTACTTATCAATACGATGTGGCAACGGTAAACACCGATAACCAGCAAGAAGCGTATCTGAACCGTATTGTGATTGATGATGTGGCGCAGCAGATCACACGTCAAATTGCGGCCAATCGTTTACCTAAAGCTCAGCCATAATCACGTATTATGAAACTGGATTATGTTCAAGCCTTAAAACGTGTCAATGAAGCTCGCGGTGCATGGATCATGCATGGACAAGAGCCTCTGCTTGAACAAAACTTGCTTGATGCATTTCGTAAAAGCTGGCAACAACAAGAAGTTGAACGCCAGCGCTACGATATTAGTAGCGTAAATGACTGGAAAAATGTCTTTAATGCGCTGAATAGCCTGTCCTTATTTTCTCAGCAACTTGCGATTGAAGTGCATGGCAATATCAAGCCTGATGCCAATAGCTTGAAACAACTCAAAAGTTATATTCAACATAATGAACATAACCTGCTGTTGATCGTTCTACCGAAACAAGACAGTAGCAGTTTAAAGTCAGCTTTTTTTCAGGTCGTTGAAGCCAACGGCGTGGTTGTACCACTTACCGCAACCTATCCGCAAGATCGACAGCGTATCCTCGCCATTGAAGCAGAAAAGTTAAATATCCAGCTCAATAATGATGCCTGGCAATGGCTCATGCAGCATCATGAACATAATTTGCTGGCTGCCAAAAATAGCTTGATGCGAGTTGCAGATACGTTCCCCGACATTCAACAGATTCAGATTGAACAGCTTTATGCCTGCTTACAAGACCAGTCCCGCTATACCACTTATGATTTAAGTGATGCGGTACTTGCAGGAAATCTGGCCCAATCCGTGAAGATTTATCAGTACCTGATTGCTGCGGGCGAACCTGATAGTCTGATTTTGTGGACACTGAGCAAAGAAATGCGCTTATTGATGCAACTATTCGAGCAACCCCACAATGCGATTCAGCTCGGTATCTGGAAAACCAAAGTTTCGCAATATCAACAGGCCTTACGTCGCTTGAATCCAAGACAGTTCTTAAACTGGCCTGATTTATTATTACGAATTGATGCGTCGATTAAAGGTATGTCAAAAGAGAATGCTGAACATTTGATGTTACAGGCATTGAGTGAATTATGTGGAACAACACTATTTGCCCAACCTGCTTAAAACCAGATAATCGATCTCATCATAATCACAACAGGCATTCACATGTCTTTTCACCTAGACTCCAATCAAATTGAACAAATAAAAAATCTGTTTAAATCAGCAGATAGCCTGATCATCAGCGCTGGTGCAGGCATGGGTGTCGATTCTGGTCTACCCGACTTTCGCGGTAATCAGGGCATGTGGCAAGCTTATCCTGAACTCGGCAAACAGCGCCTTGATTTTACTGAAATCGCCAATCCTGCCGCTTTTAAACAACAACCACATCTGGCTTGGGGATTTTATGGACATCGCTTGGCATTGTATCGGCAGACTATTCCACATGCTGGATTTCATGCACTAAGGCAATTGGCTGAACGCTTGAAACTGCCCTATTTTGTCTTTACGTCCAATGTAGACGGACAATTTCAAAAAGCAGGTTTTGATCCACAATACATTTATGAATGCCATGGCTCGATTCATCATCTACAATGTCTTGCAGCCTGTGAATCCGATATCTGGCCAGCAGATGAATTAACACCAGCAATTGATCATCAGCATTGCCAATGGCAGGGACAACTTCCACGATGTCCTCACTGCGGCAATCTCGCTCGCCCAAATATCTTGATGTTTGATGATTATACGTGGCTCAGTCAGCGTCAAAAACAACAGATGCATCGTCTCACGACTTTTTTAGAAGACCATTATCAACCTATTGTCATCGAATTGGGCGCAGGTACGGCGATACCAACTGTGCGTTATTTTAGCGAGCGTTTTGCCCCTAATATGATTCGAATTAACCCGCGGGAATTTGCACTTCCATCAAAAGGTGGCATTGCCCTTCCCACCTGTGCCGAACAAGGCGCACGCAGTATTTATCAGATTTTTATAGAATAACTGAGCAGGAAAATAGAAAATAATTCTCATTCTAGATTAAAAATATTCACGCTTTATCCTTATTTCAATTTTATACTACATTCAGTTTCTCACTTTTGACCTGCTGCCATGCCAAAAACAACCACTAAAAAAATCCAACCTCGCAAACTCATCATGATTGCTCTCGGTGTGCTTATCATCGCAGCACTCGGATGGATGTTCTTTAAGCCTAAAGCCCAAGCACCGCAATATATCAGTGCTGAAGTTTCTCGCGGAGATATTGAAGACTCGGTATTGGCAACAGGTGTACTGGAAGCCACCAAAATGGTGAGTGTGGGTGCGCAGGTATCCGGTCAGGTGAAAAAGATGTATGTCCAGTTGGGCGACCAGGTTAAACAAGGTCAGCTAATTGCACAGATTGATTCGATTCGTCAGGAAAACGAAAAGAAAACAGCCGATGCCAATATTAAAAACCAACAGGCGCAATTGGCAGTACAGCAAGCCAATCTGGCCAAAGTAGAAGCAGAATATAAGCGTCAGCAGGCCATGTACAGCCAAGATGCAACCTCTCGTGCTGAACTGGAAGCGGCTTTGGCAAACTTTAAAACGGCACAAGCTCAAATTGCATCGATCAATGCACAGATTGAACAATCTCGCTTAACGCTTGCAACAGCTAAAGAAGATTTAGGCTACACCCGCATTGTTGCGCCAATGGACGGTACCATCGTCGCAATCGTGACCGAAGAAGGCCAGACTGTAAACGCCAATCAAACAGCACCAACTATTGTGAAACTGGCAAAGCTCGATACCATGACCATCAAGGCACAGATTTCTGAAGCCGATGTGATGAAGGTTGAAAAAGGCCAAACCGTTTATTTCACTACTCTAGGTAACAGCGACAAGAAACACTACGCGAAATTGCGTCAGGTTGAACCAGCGCCAAACTCGATCAATACTGAAACCACCAGCAGTAACAGTTCATCGACGTCGAATGCAGCGGTGTACTACAACGCATTATTTGATGTCCCGAATGAAGATGGCAAACTTCGTATTGATATGACGGCACAGGTTTACATCGTGCTTGCTGATGCCAAAAATGCATTAACCATTCCAGCAGCAGCAATCCAGACTCAACGCGGTAATCGTAGTGCCAAGGGCGGTCAAGGCAATCGATCAGCAGAACAAGCGAAAAAATCGGATAGTGACAAAGCGCAACGTCCAAAACGTCTAGAGCTGAGTGAAGAAGAAAAAGCGCTTGTTGCACAAGGCAAAGCCTCTACAGGTATGGTACGTGTCTTACAGGCTGATGGTTCAGCACAACCACAACCTGTGTTAATTGGTTTAAACAACCGTGTTACTGCTCAAGTACTTAAAGGCTTGAAACAAGGTGATCAAGTGGTGATTGCCGATGCCTCTGACAGTTCAAATGAAGCTGCAAAACGTAGCAACCAACGTGCAATGAGAATGTAATATGACTCAACATCAAACACATTCATCACAGCCATTGCTTGAGGTCAGCAACCTCACCCGTGAGTTTCCTGCGGGTGAAGGTACTGTCCAGATCCTGAAAGGAATCGACCTCAAGATTTATGCGGGTGAACTGGTTGCGATCGTCGGGCAGTCTGGTTCAGGTAAGTCAACCTTGATGAATATTCTGGGCTGTTTGGACAAACCTACTGCGGGCAGCTATCAGGTCAATGGTCGTGAAACACGTCAGCTAGAGCCTGATGAACTGGCCCAATTACGCCGTGAATATTTTGGTTTTATTTTCCAGCGCTATCATTTACTTGGCGATTTAAGTGCCTCAGGTAACGTTGAAGTCCCTGCGATTTATGCGGGTGTCGACAGTCATCTACGTCAGGAACGTTCTGCTAAATTATTATCAGAACTGGGACTGGAAGAACGTTTACATCATCGCCCAAGCCAGCTTTCAGGTGGTCAGCAACAACGTGTATCCATCGCCCGTGCCTTAATGAACGGTGGTGATGTCATCCTTGCCGATGAACCGACAGGTGCACTAGATAAGAATAGTGGTATTGAAGTGATGCGCATTTTGCGTGAGCTGAATGCCAAAGGCCATACCATTATTCTGGTCACACACGATCTGAATGTTGCGAAAAATGCGACCCGTATTATCGAAATCAGTGACGGTAATATTATTTCAGACCGTGCCAATGTGCCTGAAAATGAAGATAACGATTTAGAACATCAAACGCTGCAACGGACTCCACAGAAAAAAACCTCCGCTTGGCGTTCTTTCTTTGATCGCCTTGGTGAAGCATTCCGTATGGCCTTGCTTGCGATGAATGCACACCGGATGCGAACCTTCCTGACCATGCTCGGAATCATTATCGGGATCGCCTCAGTGGTCTCGGTCGTGGCGTTGGGGAATGGTTCACAAAAGCAGATTCTGGAAAATATCAGTAGTCTGGGAACCAACACCATTACCGTTTATCAAGGGCGTGGTTTTGGTGATAACTCACGTACCTCACAAGCCAAAACGCTGATCCCTGCTGATGCTGAAGCATTGGCAGAACAGCCTTATGTGGATGGGGTCAGTCCTTCAGCCAATACCAGTCTGACGCTGCGTTATAAAGATACTGAAGCCGCAGCGACTGTAAATGGCGTCAGCTCGGATTTCTTCTATGTACGCGGTATGACCTTTAAGTCGGGCCAGCCTTTTGATAAGGCCAGCGTGACACAACGTGCCCAAGATGTAGTGATTGATACCAACACAGAAAAGACCTTCTTTGCTGATGGTACCAATCCTGTCGGTCAGGTGCTGTTATTAGGCAGTGTACCAAGCCGTATTATTGGTGTGATTGATGCACAGCAAGGCTTTATGGGAAGTTCTGACAGCCTGAATGTTTACCTGCCCTACTCGACGGTGATGAGCCGTATGTTGGGTCAGTCCAATGTTCGCAGCATCATTGTGCGTATTAAAGACGAATATCCAAGTAGTGCTGCTGAAAATGCAATTCTGACCTTGCTGGAACAGCGTCACGGCGCACAGGATGTATTTACCCAAAACTCTGACAGCATTCGTGAAACCATTCAACAGACTACAGCCACCATGACCTTGCTGATTTCTGCAATTGCCGTGATTTCGCTCGTGGTTGGGGGAATTGGGGTAATGAATATTATGCTGGTTTCTGTAACCGAACGTACTCAGGAAATTGGGGTGCGTATGGCAGTGGGTGCTCGTCAAAGCGATATTTTGCAGCAATTCCTGATCGAGGCCATTCTGGTCTGTTTATTGGGCGGTGTGCTGGGCGTGCTGCTGTCTTTAGGAATTGGGCAAGTTATTGGTCACTTCGCCAAAGGTGTGATTGAAATGAGTTATTCAACCACCTCGATTGTGGCAGCTTTTGTCTGCTCAAGTCTGATTGGTATTGTATTTGGCTTCTTGCCAGCAAGAAATGCGGCACAACTCGACCCAGTTGCTGCTTTAGCGAGAGAATAACCAGCAAAAATTGATCTCAGAAATAAGATACTCGGGAATGTCATCCGCAACCTGCGTGGTATCAACAAGATATTGTTTCTGTGAGAAGTTAGATAAATGAAAAAATAGAACAGGTTTTGCGGATGACGATGGTTTTGCCTACTTTTCCCGAAATGAGAAACATCGTTTCGTAAGGTAGGCCGAGCCGAAGGCTTAAACTGAAAATGGATGAGAACTCGATAAGACACTGTCTCGATAATCATGCTCTTTCGAATTATTAAGGGAATGACGATCAATGTTATTCAAACAACATAAAATCGCACTTGCACTTTGTCTCAGCACATCATTAGCAGGCTGTTCTGCAGTCGTCAAAACACCCTATAACGCACCATCGGTCCAAGTACCACAACAGTTCCAGTACGATGCACAAAAAAATAGAAATGTGAATCTGACCGATCAATGGTGGACCCTGTTTAATGATGCCCAGTTGAATCAACTAGTCGATCAGGTACTGGCAAAAAATAGTGATTTAAGCGTCGCAGGCATCACCCTGAAACAAGCCCGCTTACAAGCGGATTTGACTGAAAATAAACAAGGCTTGCGTACCAGCTCTACGGTTTCCACTGGTTATATGTACGATTTACGTTCTGGTGATAGTTCTAACCGTGATTTATCCACTAAAGTTGGCGTCAGCTATGAACTGGATCTATTTGGCAAGCTGGCCAACCAAACCGAAGCCAGCCGTTGGGAAGCTTTAGCCACTGAACAAGACTTGCAAGCCACTGCTCAAAGCTTGGTTGGAACAACAGCCAAACTGTATTGGCAATTGGGCTATCTGAATGAGCGCTATCAAACTATTCAGCAAAATTTGGCCTCAACCCAAAAAACCTATTCATTAGTGCAGTCGCAATATAAGGCGGGTGCCGTGTCTGGTCTGGATCTGACTCAGGCAGAGCAATCGGTACAAAGCCAGAAAGCCAGCCTGAGCCAGATTGAACAACAACGTGTTGAAACCCGTACTGCCCTTGCGGTTTTACTGCATGAGCCCGTACAACAATTGAACATCAAGGAACCTGCACAATTACCGCGCAATGCTTTGCCAAGTATCGCTGTCGGCTTACCAGCGGATATTTTATCGCGCCGTCCAGATTTACAGGCCTCTGAATTACGTTTGCGCAAAACCTTAGCCACCAAAGATGCGACTAAAGCCAGCTACTATCCATCGATTAACCTGACCGGAAGTCTCGGCTCTACCAGCACTTCCTTAACCCAACTGTTAAAGAATCCTGCTTTAACTTTGGGTGCGAGCTTAAGTCTGCCTTTCCTGCAATATAACGATATGAAGAAAGATATTGCGATCAGTGATCTTGAGTATGAAAAAGCCATCACTCAATACCGCCAAACGCTATACCAAGCTTTTGCCGATGTGGAAAATGCCTTATCCAATCGGACTCAACTGAATCAGCAAGTTCAACTGCAACAACGCAATGTCGAGCTGGCTGATAAAACTGAACGCTTAACCGAAGTGCGTTATCGCAATGGTGCAATTGCCTTAAAGAATTTACTGGATGCGCAGGAAACCACACGTAATGCCCGACTCAGCTTGGTTGAAACCAAGCAGAATCAATACAATGCGTATGTCACCTTGATGCAAGCACTTGGCGGAAGCCCTGTAAAAGAACTACCGAAACAATAGCCCTAGCGCTATTGTTTTGCGCGCTTATTCTTTCACCAGATCTGGATTATTCTGGATCTGTTGAATACGTTTAATCTTGTCCTGATCATCAAAAACAACTTCATACGAAAGTTTCTGACCATTGAAATACATCTCGGTTGGAGAGCCAATCACTTCCCATAGACCAATGGTGGCAATATCCGCAGTCGTGTGCCATAGCGTACGGCTGATTCTGGCTGCTTTTGAGTAGCCTTGCTGGAAGGTATAAATCTCTTTACGTTCGCCATTCACGGTTTCTGAAGTGACGGGTGCGCCCAATTCAGAAATCACATAATTTCGATGTTTCCCCACCTCTAAAACCGTCATATTCTTTTTATGTGGCTGGTTACTTGCCATCACTGCGGCACAACCTTGCAGTGAAAGAAGAGTGACTAATCCTAAAACAACAGCTATTTTCTTCACGTTTTAACCTACCCCGAAAGCTAAAAAATAATATATTTATCGACATTCTCTTTAGAATTTTCGATTGAACAAAAACCAGCATTAATTAGCATATAAAGTATCTGGTGACAAATGATTAGTTATTTTTTCAATGTCTCGAATATATAGAGTTGGATAGAAAATCAAAGTTTTTATAAAGTGATATTTCACATCGTTTTTTATGTTGACGTAAATATAGCCGTTTTATATGCTGATAAATATAGCTACATCAAATAAAAATCATATTGGTTTATGGCATTTTCATTTTGGTTATGTGGCAAGTCTGCCTTATAACTATAGTTATATTCATAGGGAGATCAGGCTTTGTCGCTAGATATAGCTTACAGTATAGAAGTTGATGATTACGTTGATCCAGATAGAGCATATGACTTTTATTGGTCAGGATTAATTAAAGATAAGAAGAAATTTCTGTGTCCAGGTACTTACTGCTCAGCTCAGGTAACTTGTGCTAACTTGGATGAAGACGTTCAAGATATGAAAATGGTGCCTCACTTTAGGATTTATGGTCCTCATAGTGAGTCCTGTGAAATATTTAATGGTGTCCCTCTTAATTTATGTTATGAAGATGGCGTTCCTATTAAAGAAGAGCGACTCTCTGTTGATAAATCGGTTGTTGATGTATTTCTGTTAGAAAGACCTAGCTCCTACTATGACGAACCGAAAGTAAATAAGTTTTCGAATCAAAAACCAATCAAAAAGTCACAATTTATCAAGCGTCCTACAGATACTATTCTCAGAGAGAATGGCAGTGTAGGAAATATATATTCGATAAGATCAGTTGTGAGCCGTTACATACGTTATAAAAAGGATGAATCATTAGATTATAGACGAGTAAATATAGAGGGGCGAGATGTCCATTATAAAAGCATTTTTAAATGTATCTGGGAGCAGGACTTAGAAACTCTTCCTGATTATCCTGTTATCTACTATGGCTGGGCCTTTATTAACAGGCTGCCTTCAGATTATGGCTACCAAATTAAATTCAAAAAGCATTTCACAAAAGCTGAAGAAGACTACATCACCACAGTCATGATTGGTGATCGTTTGATTGATAGCTATAAGGTTAAAAAACTCATCACCACACGCCTAGAAAAAATTATACAAAAAGAGAAGCCAACTGCCTTTGTTTTCATCTACGGTAAACCTGAAGAAAATGTGTCTCAAAAAGGAGTAAAGTACGCCAACTTTTCCATCACGAACCTTGATATGATTGATATTAACTATGATTGTCCATTGCCAAGAGAATATAACAAATAACTACAGCGAATACCTGCGGCGCTCTTTGAGTTAGGCGTTATAATTTTTTGAATTACCATATCCCCCAAAAAATAAAGCCGCTATAAAAGCGGCTTTATATCAAATAATTTAGATCAATCTAATTATTCATCATCCATCATGCTTTGGCTCATACCAACCGTATTAAAGCCACCATCAACATACATGATTTCGCCTGTAATACCCGAAGCCCACGGTGAGCACAGGAACAATGCAGCATTGCCCACTTCTTCAATCGTCACATTACGTTTTAGTGGCGCAATTTTTTCATTGGCATCTAACATTTTACGGAAAGACTTGATGCCTGATGCTGCCAAAGTACGGATTGGACCCGCAGAAATCGCATTCACACGAATACCATCTACACCCAAACTTGATGCTAAATAACGAACGCCTGCTTCTAACGATGCTTTCGCCATACCCATCACGTTATAGTTCGGCATCACACGCTCAGAACCTTGATAAGTCAAAGTCAACAAACAACCTTGGCGCGCTTGCAGTAATGGTTTAGCCGCACGAGCCATCGCGATAAAGCTATATGCACTAATGTCATGTGCAATTTTAAAACCGTCACGATCGGTTACGTCAGTAAAGTCACCATCAAGCGTATGCGCTGGCGCAAAACCGATTGAATGCACAACACCATCCAGACCATCCCAGTGTTTTGCCAACTCGACAAAGGCATTGTCAATTTCTTGATCAACAGCAACATCACAAGGGAAAACCAAAGTTGAACCAAACTGTGCTGCAAAGTCATCAACACGTTTTTTCAGCTTTTCATTTGGATAAGTAAACGCGAGCTCTGCACCTTCACGGTGTAACGCTGCGGCAATACCGTAAGCAATTGATAATTTACTTGCAATACCGGCAATTAAAAAACGTTTACCAGCTAAAAGTCCTTGTGACATCTTATTCTCACTCGAAAAATTTTCACCACATGATGCCAAGATTCCAGCGCTTGCGGAATTGCATAATCCACCTTTTTTACAATCTTGCATAAAAAAATCGCCTTCACAGGAAGACGATTTGTATTTTTAGTTAAATCACAACTTAATCATCGCCGCGAAGCAGACTCAATAAACGCAGGAATGAGTAATACATCCACACCAAAGTTGCCAATAAGGCAATGGCACAGATCCATTCAAATGCTTTTGGGGCACGTTGAGCAGCGGCATTTTCAATCAGATCAAAGTCCAGAATCAGGTTTAATGAAGCAATCACAGCCACAAAAGCAGCAAAGCCGATACCCAACCAGTTACTTTCAAAGATATAAGGGATGCTCGAACCAAAAGCTAAACGCAAGATAATCTGCACCACAAACACCAGTGCAATGGCGATGGAAGCAGAAATGACAATTGCCTTAAATTTTTCAGTAGCACGAATGATCTGAAATTTATATAAAGCAAACAGTACCAAAGTAGTCACGAAAGTTGCCAATAATGCCTGTAAAGGAACACCGGGATATTTCAACTGGAAAATAAACGAGACGCCGCCTAAAAAAGCCCCTTCAAATAAGGCATAAGGAATGGCCAAAGCAGGTGCGGTATTCGATTTAAATGTGGTAATGAGTGCAAGAATAAGGCCACCGACTGCACCAATAATCGTTGCAGCATAAGCAATCGACAGATTCGCTGTCATCGCACAGTAGAAAAATAAGCCCATCCCTAAAACAGCAGCAATCACCGTTAAAAGTACAGATTTTTGAATCGCACCCTGAATGGTCATTGGCTCAGCCAAATCTTGATAGGTTTCTACCCGCGTTAAAATGGGGTTAGTACTTTGCATGTACGCTCTCTTTTTTATAGTTTGCAATTAAAATCCGAGTTTAAGCGATTTTTTGATCAATCCCAACTATTTTTAGCGCATTAAAAAAGGAGCCAAAGCTCCTTTTATGTATGACTCAAAAATCGATTACTTATCGTTATTCATGATAAAAAAGTATTCACGATAATATTTTAATTCTGCGATCGAATCACGGATGTCATCCATCGCCAAATGCGATGCATTTTTCTTTAAACCGCTCATAATTTCTGGTCTCCAGCGTTTAGCCAGCTCTTTTACAGAAGACACATCCAGATTACGATAATGGAAGAATTGTTCCAGTTCGGGCATCAAACGATGCAAGAAACGGCGGTCTTGGCAAATTGAGTTACCGCACATCGGAGAAGATTTTGGATTGACCCATTTTTTCAAAAATTCGAGTGTTTGCTGTTCCGCATCTTGTGCAGTCAGTTTACTACGGCGAACACGCTCGATCAGGCCAGACTGACCATGTTGCTTGGTATTCCACTCATCCATTGCATTTAGAATCAAATCAGATTGATGTACCGCTAAAACAGGCCCTTCAGCCAAGATATTTAAATGATCATCTGTAATAATTGTTGCAATTTCAATGATCTTGTCATTATCGGTATCAAGTCCGGTCATTTCCAGATCGATCCAAATTAATCGTGTATCAGGGGTGCTGCTCATGGATGGCAATTCTAAAGTGCTTAAAAACATCAATAGTAGCAAATTAATTACATCTTGGCTGTAATTCTATAGCGGCTTCATGCTATTTTTGCGGTCTTCAAAGTGTGGATTTTTTGGGATATGAATGGCTTTAATTCGTAAGCGTCGTTTAACCGAACAACAGCAGCGTCGTATTGAGAAACAGCATAAATCGCGTCAAGACGACATTGACACGTCACAAGATTTAGATGGACTGGTTGTTCAGCATTATGGTCGTCAACTCGAAGTACAAGCCTTGTCCGTGCCTGAACAGCATCCTGAAAAACCACAAGTGGCCGATGGTGAACCAGAACCATTCTGGAAACCGATTGAATTGGACAGTATCTGGCGTTGCCATACCCGTACCAACCTCGAATTACTGGTTACAGGCGATCGGGTGAAATGGCAAGCTGATCCGATTACTGGCTTAGGCATTATCACTGCGATTTATCCAAGACAATCGCTCCTGACCCGCCCCGACCGCTATCACAAGGTTAAGCCTGTGGCAGCCAACATCAGTCTCATCGTCATCGTGTTTGCTCCATTACCAGAACCCGCACCGACATTGATCGACCGCTATCTGGTGGCCTGTGCCGATGCCAATATTCCAGCGCTGTTGGTGTTGAATAAATCCGACTTGCTGACTGAAAATGATCCGATTCTGACCCTGCTCAGTGAATATGAAGCATTAGGCTATGAAACCCTGATTTGCCATTCACGTGGCGATCTCTCTGAACTGTCAGCACGTTTAGACAATGAAACCGTTGCTTTCGTTGGACAGTCTGGTGTCGGTAAAAGCTCGCTGATTAATACTATCGTTCCAGATGCCGCGCAGAAAACCAATGTGATTTCAGAAAACTCGGCACTTGGTCAACACACCACGACATCGACCAGATTGATCAAATTTGGAACAAACGGTGCGCTCATTGATTCTCCGGGAATCCGTGAATTCGGGCTATGGCATCTCAGTCTGGAAAAGGTACGTACTGGTTTTCCCGAGATAGAAACACATCTAGGACTTTGCCAGTTCCGTAATTGCACTCATACCCATGAGAAAAATTGCGCACTGAAACAAGCGGTTGAGGCTGGTGAAATTTTGCCAAGACGTTTGGACAGTTATCTACGTTTAATGGATGAAATTCAGGAAGCCCAGCAAAAAAGTTAATTTTGTTGGACTTTGCCCCTTGAACTAACATTTTTGATCACCATAGAGATAAGTTATACTCAGGATCAATTTTGTATTTTAATTTTTAGGTGACTTGTGGAACGCTGGTTAGAGTTTATGGGGAATCACCCCTTCTTATTTGGTACGCTCGGCGTGTTAATCGTGTTGTTCTTTATTTTGGAAGGACAACGCAATGGTCGTAAAATTTCACCACAATCACTCGGTATCTTGGTTAAGGCAAAAAATGCTATCTTGATCGACTTACGTGATGGAAAAGATTTCCGTGATGGTCACATTAGCGGTAGCCGTAACATTCCATATAGCCAGATCACCAGTCATGTTGATGAATTAAAAGCAAGTGATCGTCCATTGGTCTTCATTTGTAACTTAGGGCAAGTTGCAGGCTCAGCACTACAAAAAGTAGGTCATGCTGACAGCTACCGTTTAGACGGTGGTATTAGCAACTGGAAAGCGCAAGGCTTACCTTTAGTTAAAAGCAAAACCAAAGCTTAAGGAGAGATAACATGACAACGCCAAACGTCACCATCTATTCAACCCTTTCTTGCCCGTACTGTGTGCGTGCAAAACAATTACTTGAGCGTAAAGGTGTTGCTTTTAAAGAAATTAATCTTTCCAATGAAGCGCCAGAAGTTCGTATTGAATTGATGCAACGTACCAATCACCGTACAGTGCCACAAATTTTTATTAAAGATCAGTTTATCGGTGGTTTTGATCAACTTTATGCTTTAGAGCGTGAAGGTAAACTCGACCAATTATTAGCTTAACAACACATCCGAGATTTAAGGAAAAACAATGAGCGAAGAACAAGTTCAACCACAACTCGCGTTAGAACGTATTTATACCAAAGACATCTCTTTTGAAGTTCCTGGTGCACAAGTATTTACTAAACAATGGCAACCAGAACTCAACATCAATTTATCTTCTGCTGCAGAAAAAATTGATCCAACACACTATGAAGTGTCTTTGAAAGTTGTGGTTCAAGCGAACAACGAAAATGAAACTGCGTTCATCGTTGATGTCACTCAATCAGGTATCTTCTTGGTTGATGGTGTAGAAGAAGATCGTCTTCCATACATCTTAGGTGCATACTGCCCAAATATCCTGTTCCCGTTCTTGCGTGAAGCAGTCAATGATCTAGTAACAAAGGGTAGCTTCCCTCAATTGTTACTTACACCGATTAACTTCGATGCTGAATTCGAAGCAAACATGCAACGCCTTCAAGCGGATGCTGATGCACAAGGTCAAGCATAAGACTTTTGTGAATGAATCAAAAAAACCACAGCACTTGCTGTGGTTTTTTTATAATAATAAGAAGCATGCGATGAGTAAAACGAGAATAAAACATGACCACAGCGCTCTATCCACTTTGCCAACAGGTCTTTCCTGAGCTGACACAAATTCCATATCCCCTTCATCCACACGAGTTTCATCAATTTATCAATTGGGCCAATACCCTGCACTCAAACATCCAGTATGTAGAATTAAAAGAATATTATGACAATGGCTCGGACCAGTGTTATCAACTGCAACAAACCCAAATCGATATTGAGCAGCTGAATAATCGTATTGAAAGTGAAGTCGAACAGCTTTTCGCTGAATATGCTGATGTAACACAGGATGAGCAGAACGGGATTGATTTTGCCGAGCATATCTACGCGATTTTATTTGACCATCTTTATGCGGTTGCGGAACAACATGATTTAGCGCTATTACTGATATCGAATGAAAATCCTTACTGGATGCTGGTTCCGGATCAGTCCGAACAGATTAAACAACTTATTGAAGCATTTAATAGCACATTTTCTGATGTGGACCTTTATCACTATGTCTAAGTCAGGAACGAGTTACTCTACAATGGTTCTAAAAGTCAGATTAATCCGTGCTGCATTGACTTTTTTGGTGGGCGGCAAGCGGTGTAACCAGTAAGTTTGCGTGGTATCTTTCATGACCAATAAACTGCCATGCTCTAAATACAGTTCTACTTTTTCTTTGCTTTGTTTATGTTTGAATGCAAATTTCCGTTCTGCGCCAAAGCTTAAAGAAGCAATTGCACCATCTTTTTTCAGATCCGTTTCAGCATCACTATGCCATGCCATCCCTTCATCACCACTATGATAAAGATTAAGCAAGCAGGAATTAAAAGTCTCTCCTGTCAGCCGCTCAGTTAATTGTTTTAACTCCAGCAACTCCGTTGTCCACGGCAAGGCATATTTATTCATATTGGAATAGGTATATTCAAAGCGCCGATCACCATACCACGCCACTTTACGTTTAGTGGTTAATAGCTTGCCAAAGATTAAGGCCTGATCATTTTCCCAGGCAATCGTCTGCATCAACTGCTCAAAATAATGATCTGCGGCAGCGCCATGCACGATTTTGCCGTAGTAGTGTACCGTGCCATCATAAGGCAAATGATTCTGTTCTGGATCAGCTTCAATATCAAATAGTTGCATCTTTCCACTTCTTATAGGCTGACTTCATACAATGTCCACAAGGCCGATAACCTTGTGCAATTGCCTCCTGCTCATCGACAAAAAATACCCGATTACGTTTTAGCATGCGCTTACCAGAGCCACAGGTCAATCTGCCATAGATTTTAAGCTGAGCATTGCCTGCAAACAGAAGCTCGTGCTGTTTCAATTTCTGATGTAATTCGCTAGATTCTAATTCACGATGTCGCCACATCAACCTAACTCACAGCATCATGGAAAATAATACCGAGGCTATAACGCTCACCTTGCAGGATCGGACTGACGCCATGCTTGATATTGACCCGATAATAGCCCTGACTGCCTTTTTCTGGCTTAAACTGTGTGGTGAAAATCAGTACATCGCCTTGCTGTGGCTGTATAACGACCGCCTTGGACTGTGCCCGTGGATTTTGTTGGGTTAATACAAATTCACCCCTACTAAAATCCCTGTTCGGCTGGCTCAGTACAATCACCAATTGCAGTGGAAAATAGACGTCTCCATATAAATCCTGATGCAAGGTATTAAATCCACCTTGCCCATATTTCAGGATCAATGGCGTTGCCAGCATTTGTCCATGCTGTTGGCATTGTTGTAAAAATTCGGGATGCGAAGGTGGAAATGTTCGCTCTATCTTCAGAACCCGAAACCATGCATTAGCAATCGGCGCCAAACGTGGATAAATCTCATGGCGTATCCGCTCAATCAAATTTGGCAATGGATAATTAAAGTATTTATATTCGCCCAGACCAAAACGATAACGCCGCATTTCAACGGTTTTACGATAAAGTTCAGCGTGTGAATACAATTGCTGTAATTGTTCACATTGTTGTGGCGAAAGCACCTGCCTGATCAGGGCAAAACCCTGCTGATGCATCTGCTCTGTGATTCTGTCCCAATCGGCTGACTGGATCTGTTCAATCACCGTCTGGATCTGCTCTTGTTCAGATTGCGGCATGGCTTTGCACACCTTCCCAACCAATGATCGCTGTTTTCCGCACGCTGCCCCATTCATAACCACCAAACAGGCCACTCGACTGAATCACCCGATGACAAGGAATCAAAAATGCCACTGGGTTACTACCAATCGCGGTGCCTACCGCACGCGCCGCTTTGGGATGTTCAATGGCTCTGGCAAGTTCACCATAGGTCGCAAGTTGTCCCATCGGAATTTTCAGCAGACTTTGCCACACCTTGAGCTGAAATTCGGTGCCTTTCAAATGTAGTTTAATCTCAGCCAGTTGCTGCGGGTCTTTCTGAAATAAAGCCAAGGCACTCTGTTGAAAATTATCTACTTGTTCAATAAACATGGCTTGAGGAAATTGCGCATTTAACTGGGCGAAAGCCTCCGCCCGATCATCGACAAAACTTAATGCACAGATCCCTTTATGCGTAGATGCAATCAGCACTTCACCGAATAAGGTATCTGCAAACTGATAATGAATCGTCAGACTCTGCCCACCATTTTTATATTCAGCAGGGGTCATGCCTTCAATCTGAATAAATAAATCATGCAAACGGCTGGTGCTAGACAATCCTGTTGCAAAGGTGGCATCAAAAATACTGCCCTGCTCTTGCTTCAAAATCTGTTTGGCATATTCGACACTAATATACTGTAAAAACTTTTTAGGACTGGTGCCCACCCAATCGGTAAATAAACGCTGAAAATGGGCAGGACTTAAATGTATATGCGCTGCCACCTCATCCAGCTGGGGTTGCTGCTGAAAATTCTGCTGAATATAAGTAATTGCCTGTGCAATCCGGTCATAATTACGTTGCTGTGAGAACATATCCATCACCTCTCATCCTTCATATCTTCACTGTAGCAACTTTAAATTTTTATGAAAATCTGAATCATGCTCAGTTTATGTTTTGCGATGCTTTTCTGAGATCCCAATAAAAAAGCTGCACTCTCTGGAGTACAGCTTCAGCTTTACAATCCGATCATCCATCTCTTAATGGGTATAATATTTATGTCCCTGATCACGCAACTCAGCGATCTTTTTGCCCTGCTTTTTCGCTTCATCCAGTTTACCAGCCTGTACCAGTAATTTGGCTTTATCAATTTCCCCAACAATCTGGTCAAATAGCGCTGGTGAAGCAGGTACTTTATCCTGTGTATTGGCAGCCAGATGATATTGTTTTGAGTGTACCGCAGCAGTACGCATATTATTTAACGCTGCAGTGGCAGCCTGCGAGTTATCAGCTTGGTTAAACGCTTTGTAATTCTTGCCTAGCGTTTTCATATCATCTTCTAAACCTGCTGCACTCGCATTATGACTCAATGCGAAAGCAGACAACATGACAACGGTGGCTAAAGTTTTTTTAATCATTAGGATATCCTATCAAAAACTGTGGCTATGCTTTATTTCCAGCGGCAAGACACCTTGTATCCTGAAGCCAGCATACAAAGAAAATTGCTGATTTAGCATACATAAAAAATGCAACGAAATCGTTGCATTTTGATAAAAAAGATCACGTTTAACGTTTATAAGCGACGGCGTAAAGCATCCGCAATTGACTCAACCAGTTGCTGTGAAATCTCTTGTTTCGACGCTTTTTCCAGTTCACGTTTTTTCATATGATAAGACTGGGCAAAGAACACGGTCATGGCATTTTGATCTGAAGCGAAACCGATATCTGGACGTGAGACATCATTACACGCAATCATATCCAGTTTCTTCGCCACCAATTTTCCTGCGGCGTATTCTTCAACGTTTTGGGTTTCAGCGGCAAAGCCAACCATAAACGGACGCTCTTCCTGCTGCGCAATCGTTGCCACAATATCTGGGTTTTTCACTAATGCGACCGCAAGTTCATCACCTGCTTTTTTAATCTTATGCTCAGCCACTTGTGCCACGCGATAATCTGCCACTGCTGCCGTTGCAATAAAGATGTCACAGCCTTCTTTCAGCTGATTCATACTGACATCCAGCATTTGCATGGCAGAGCTGACATTAATACGTTGCACACCATTCGGTGTATCCAAACTGACAGGCCCAGCCACCAGCGTAACTTTCGCACCTGCGGCATAACATGCTGCTGCCAAAGCGAAGCCCATTTTGCCCGTACTGTGGTTAGAAATATAACGGACTGGATCAATCGCTTCACGCGTTGGGCCAGCGGTAATCGTGACTCGCTTGCCTGCCAATAAACCAAACTTTTCAGCAAGCGCGCGTTGTGCCTTATGGAAATAAGCCGCAACTTGACGAGCCAAGTCCTCAGGTTCAGGCATCCGCCCTAGACCAACATCGCCACAAGCCTGCTCACCTGCATCAGGCATAATTACATGGACGCCATCTTCTACCAACGTTTGCAAATTACGTTGCGTCGCTTTCGCCGCCCACATTTGCTGATTCATCGCGGGTGCAACCCAGACAGGGGCTTTGGTTGCCAAATATAACGTACTGAGCAAATCATCTGCCAAACCATTGGCAAATTTTGCAATCGTGTCACAACTGGCAGGTGCAACTAAAACCAGATCGGCCCAACGCGCCAATTCGATGTGCCCCATTCCCGCTTCCGCTTCAGGATCAAGTAATTCGGTATGTACGGGATTTCCAGACAATGCCTGAAAAGTTAAAGGGGTAATAAATGCTTGTGCGCCATGTGTCATGACCACGCGGACATCAAAACCAAAGTCTTTTAAACGGCGTACCAAGATGGCACTTTTATAGGCAGCAATACCACCTGTAACCGCTAATATAATGTTTTTATGGGGAATAACACTTAGATCGAAGCTCACAAACAGGATACCTTACTGTTGCAGTGGCGCTCACAATAGCATTAAATAAGTTCATACCCAAGTGGGACGATAAAGATTTCAATGGATCAAACGACAGAAAATATCATTGGGATCCTAAACAGTTAAGAGAAAATGTGACGATTTATTTTTGCTTATAAAAATAATAAAGGCAATAAAATCAATGGGGAATATACAGGTGAATCAATCCATCAAAACATGGCCCGAGCAAGAACGCCCTCGGGAACGCTTATTATCACAAGGCGCACAGAGCCTATCTGATGCGGAACTGCTAGCAATTTTTCTCCGTTCTGGTTCAAAACAGCATTCTGCTGTCGAACTTGCCCGCATTCTGATTCAACATTTTGGCGGCCTTAATTTGATCTTTGATGCCAATCTTGAGGACCTATCACAATTTAATGGCATTGCTTCGACCAAATATGCCCAGCTCATGGCAGTAAAAGAACTGGGACGGCGCTACCTCAACAATCATTTTCATCAGCAACGACTATGTCTGGACACGTCTACTCTCGTACTCGACTATTTACGTTATGAGCTGCTGGGCGAAAAACAGGAAGTCTTTGCGGTGCTGTGTCTAGATGCAGAACTACGGAAATTGCACTTTAAAAAACTATTTTTCGGCTCGCATCATTCCTGTAGTGTTTCCCTCAACCAGACCTTACGTTATGCATTACAACAGCAAGCCTGCCAGATCGTAGTTGCGCATAATCATCCCTATGGCATTGCCCAACCGTCAACAGAAGATATTTATCTGACCCAGCAACTGAAACAGGCCTGTAAACTACTGGAAATACAGCTGATCGATCACTTTATTATTTCACCCGAAGGACATTTTTCATTTTCTGAACAACAACTACTCAACCCTACTAAAATCAAGCAATCTGGTCTTGACAAAGCTTGAATCTGGCATGAACATCAACACATAAAATTAATGATTCATATAACATGATTGTCCGTGACCAGCCGAGTATTTTTAAAGTTTTATTCTCATGGCGAGGGACGATTTTACCCAAAATTTTACCTTCTCTCGGCTTCGTAATGCTCATCTCCGCCATTATTGGTGGTGTTGAATATGTGGGCCTTTATCGCTTCCCTGAAATTCCACTGGTTGGCTTCACCCTGATTGGTGTCGTGCTGTCTATTTTTCTTGGATTCAAGAATACCGCCTGTTATGACCGCTGGTGGGAAGCCCGTAAACTCTGGGGCGTTTTGATCGCCACGGCTCGACATTTTGACCGTGACTGTCGTGTCCTCACACAAGCACGTCGAGAACGTATCGTTCAGAATGTGATTATCTTTGCCAATGTCCTGCGTGACCGCTTACGTCATCAAACAGCGAATCCAACCGAACTTACTGAAACCAGTGGCTTAAGTCAGCAAGCTTTGACCCAGCTTTACCAACAGCACAATGCTCCGCAATACACTCTAAGCCTGATTCAATGGGAACTGTTGCAAGCCATGAAAGAAGGTGAAATCTCGGATATTATTTATACCCAGATGAACCGTCACGTGGCGGCTTTAAGTGAAATGCAAACGGGTTGTGACCGTATTGCCAACACACCGATTCCATTTGCCTATTCTGTTTTGCTGAATCGTACCGTGTACTTCTTTTGCTTTATGTTGCCTTTCAGCTTAGGTTCTTTATTGGGTCTGGCTACCCCGTTACTGGTTGGGATTCTGGCCTATACCTTTCTCGGTTTAGATGCACTCAGTACTGAAATTGAAGAACCGTTTGGCACACAAAGTAACGATCTACCACTGGATGCCATGGTGCGTTCAATTGAAATCGAATTACTGGGAACTCTAGGTCGCCCAACGCCACCACCAATTCAGGCACAAGATCACAACTTGCTCTAATTGCCATTTCCCTCAGCAAACGTTGAGGGAAATGATTCATCTATCAAATAAACTGTGATGTCACCAGTGCTTTAAAACGTTCTGTAAATTGTCCATTCCAATAAGGATAATAAGGATACGGCGGATAAACCGCACTGGCCTGATTCAACTGCGTGATCTGTTCAGCCGACAGTTGAATATCTTTTGCTTTTAGATTTTCTTGCAATTGCGTTTGATTACGGGCACCAATCAAGACACTTGCAACCGTCGGACGTTGTAACAACCAGTTCAGCGCAATTTGAGGAATGGAATAACCTGTTTCCTGTGCAATCTGTTTTAAGGCATCAATGACCCGATAAAGATGTTCCTCATTCACTGGAGGCGCGAACTGGGCTGTATCGTGCAAACGACTCTCGGCTGGAATTGGATTTTCGCGATCAAACTTACCGGTTAAGCGTCCCCACCCCAAAGGACTCCACACCACCGCACCCATCTGTTGATCATCATTTAAAGGCATCAACTCCCACTCATAATCGCGCCCTATCAAAGAATAGTAAACCTGATTGACCACAAATTTTTCATACCCATATTGCTCCGCAATGGCTTGTGCCTTCATCAATTGCCAGCCCGCAAAATTAGATACGCCGATGTAACGGACTTTACCGCTTCGGACCAGTTCATCCAATGTTTTCATCAATTGATGCAAAGAAGTAAAGCTATCAAACTGGTGCAATTGCAATACATCAATATAATCGGTTCCCAATCGTGTCAGAGACTGCTCTACAGCAGAGAGTAAATAGTCCCGACTAAATCCCGCAGCGTTCAAATGATCCGAGCTACGAATACCAACTTTAGTGGAAATAATCGCTTGTTGTCTTTTCGCAGCTAAAGCCTTGCCAAGCATCCGTTCAGACTCTCCATCCGAATAAACATCCGCGGTGTCAAAGTAATTAATCCCCGCATCCAGACCCGCCTGAATCATTTGGTTGGCTTCCGTTTGGCTAGCCTGTCCCCAAGCAGAAAAAATTTGTCCCTGTCCGCCTAAAGTGCCAGCACCAAATCCCAATTCCGAGACTTTTAAACCTGAGTTTCCTAGAAAATGATATTTCATGATTTTCTCTCCAATACATGATTGCTTAGAGACAAAATAGCGCTATGGATTTATTTAAAAAACCACGATAATCAGGAAATACTTTTCTGGTTTTATGGATAATGAATACAGAAGATTTTCAATTTTTTATTCGGGTGGCAGACTTAGGCTCAATCAGCAAAGCCGCACAGGATGCCAATATTTCGGTTTCAGTCGCCAGCCAGAAGTTGCAACGTCTGGAACAACAGCTACAACTGCGTTTATTTCATCGCACCACCCGTAAGCTGACCTTAACAGAAGAAGGCCGCACGCTACTGATGCGTGGGCGCGGCTGGATGGCTGATTTTGTCAATTTACATGAGTCGTTAAAAGTCAAAGATCATAGGCTTTCAGGGACATTGCGCATAACCGCATCCGCCATTTTTGGTACCAAGGTTTTAATGCCCCTAATTGCTAAGTTCTCCAAATTACATCCTGAGCTAAAGATCCATCTCGATCTCAATGATCAAAACATCGATTTAATTCAACAAGGTATGGATCTTGCGATTCGTATTGGACAATTAAAAAGCTCTAGTTTGATTGCCAGAAAATTAGCTTCCAATCCACGGTTATTGTGCACCTCACCCGCCTACTTGCAACAATATGGGATTCCAGAACGCTTATCTGATCTCAAATCTCATCGCTGTATTTTGCAACAGCATGCCAATGGTCTAACCAACCAGTGGTATTTTCTAAATAAAGCAGGTGAAACTGAACAGATCCGCGTAGAGAGTTACTTTAGTACTAATTCGGGTGAAGCCATTCGACAAGCCGCTTTACACGGTTTAGGCATTTCCAATCATTCGTTCTGGCATGTTGCAGAAGATTTAGACACAGGCAAACTGGTACAGATCTTGCCAGATTATCCAGTCGAGGCCACTGCAATTTATGCAGTCTTTCCACATCGAGAATTACTACCGCCTAAGGTGCAATGCTTTTTAGATTATTTATCAGATTATTTCCTGCATCATGATCACTGGCGGTCTGAAAATTGAGTTTCTTCAAAGCCCCGCAAAACCATAAAACATCCATTGAATGCCCCATAACAGCAAAAGCATCAGAAAAAAGAAAATAATCAGGTAAAGTTCTAATTTTTTCATAGACCTGTTTATCTAAAACGTTCCCAAATTCCGCTCTGGCCTTCATTGACCCGTGGCGTTTGCCCCAGTTTGATCCACGGCATATTGTCCCCATGAAAATCGCTGCCAATTGAAACTGCCAGATCAAATTGTTGAATCATCCGATCGACCATTTGTCGGGTTGAAGCAGGTTCTATACTCGGCGGTAACTCAACGGCATCCCCCCCAGATTCAGCGAACAGTTCGATCAGGTAACGAATATTGGTCGCTGACAGATCATAGCGTGTAGGATGAGCCAGAACAGCCAAACCGCCACTGGCATGAATAATCTCGATGGTTTCTTTCAGTCCCACGCCTTCAAATTTGACAAAGGCTTTCTTGCCCTCTTTCAGGAAACGATCAAATGCCTGCTGCGGACGACTAACAATTTCCTTTTCAACTAAAGTCTTGGCAATATGGGTTCGGGTGACCCGATCTGCATAACCATCAACTTTGGCAACGACATCAGGATAAATATCAAAATTGATACATTTTTCCAGTAACTGACAAATCACTTTTGCCCGTTCCGCACGGATCTTCTTCTGATTTTCCAGCATCGCCTTGATAGGTGCTTCATCTTGCATATTTAAAGCCACGATATGCACGCCATAGCTTTTTTTTGTATTCGGTCTCGACCACTGGCTAGAAACTTCTACACCAGAAATAATTTGAATATCATGGTCTTGTGCATAATTCTGTGCACGTTCCAGCCCATCCATGGTGTCATGATCAGTCACAGCCAGTATCTGTATTTTTAAGTCAACAGCAGCCTGTACCAGTTGCTCAGGAGAGAACGTACCGTCGGAAATGAGAGTATGTGTATGTAAATCGACACCGAACATGGTTTGTATTATGCTATCTGACCTATTTCATCATCGTACTGTAACATGAAAGCGTTGCTCGACTATCTTCCGATTATTATCTTCTTTTATTTTTATAAAACCACCGATCCTAAAGATAGTCACCATCCTTTGTTGCAGTTGGTGGGCAGCGCAGGAAATACCGACCAGAACCATATCCTTGTTGCGACCTGTGCCCTGCTGATCTCGACACTTGTCGTCTATGGTTGCCTGTTCTTTTTCCAGAAATTTAAACTGGAAAAAATGCAGTGGTTTATCGTGGTCATGTCGGTTATTTTTGGTGGAATTACGCTGATTTTTAGCGATGTCACCTATATCAAAATGAAGGCCATTATTATCAATATCGGGATTGGTCTCGGCTTTTTGGTGACACCTTTATTTAATAAAGAACGCATGCCAATTATCCAGAAATTGTTAGGTTCACTGTTAGAACTCAGTCCAAGAGGCTGGATCAAATTGAACTGGGCTTGGTGTGGTCAATTCTTTTTGCTTGCTGCTTTGCATTTCTTCTTTGGTTTTGTCTATATGCAAGGAAAATATTGGGGCGAATTCACTGCTTTTGGCGATATTATCGTTTCTATCAGTTACCTTGCTGCTATACTATTTTTCTTACGAAAACATTTCAAAACCACTGAATAGATTTTAAATCATCGAGCTACTGCCATGCCATATTTTGTGCTGACCTGTACTGATCGCGAAGGTACTCTGGAAAAACGTTTAGCCACCCGTCCGCAACATATTGAACGACTACAAAAGTTAGATGATGAAGGCCGTTTAATTGCTGCTGGTGCGCATCCTAAAGATCCCAATGATCCACAGGCAGGCTTTTTTGGCAGTACCATGATTGTTGAATTTGATAGTCGCGAAGCACTGGATGCGTGGATTCAGGAAGAGCCATTTTTAAAAGAAGGGATCTACTCAGATATTGAAGTTAGACCTTTCAACAAAGCTTTTCCAAAAGGGTAAATCATGCACATTGCAGTCAAAAGCTTTTTCGTTTTAAGTTTACTCAGTTCTACTGCATGGGCGGTAGAACCTGCAACACCAACTGCTGCCCCAACAGCAGTTGCTCCAGCGACTCAAGCAAAAACCACCACAACGACGCCAACCAATACCGTCGCGACTGCGGCTAAACCGCTTACAGCAGAACAGATTGTTAAAGCCAAACAACAGCAAGATGCAAAAGTTAAAGCCATGATTCAGGATCAGGCTAGCCGTTTAAAGCAACTTGAACATGCCAATCTTGAAGCGCTCGCGCAGAATCAGGAATTACAGTTAAAAAATGATAATTTAACGGTTCAGGTTCAGGTGTTACAAAGCGAACGTAGTGCACAAATGTTTTTATACGGCGCAATGACAATTGCTGTCGGTGTTATTCTCGGTTTCTTTATTGCAAGTTATGTTTACACTAAACGTCGTCGTCAGTGGTAAAACATACACCTTTATTTATGTCTCTCTCATCAAAACTACAAACAGCTGATTTAGACTGGGAACTCGTCGATGGTATTGAAGTTCCCATTTCTAAACAATTCGGCGATGTCTATTTTTCCAAAGATAACGGCTTACTTGAAACACGCCATGTGTTTTTAAATGGCAATGATTTAACTAAACGTCTTTCCCAATTACATGATTATCAGTATTTCTGTGTGGGTGAAACAGGTTTTGGCACAGGGTTGAATATTTTGACCTTATGGCAACTCTGGCAACAGGTTCGTCCAGATAACCATAGCCATCTGCATGCCATCAGTGTAGAAAAGTTTCCGCTCAGCAAAGCCGATCTGATTCGTGCACTGAATGTCTGGCCTGAACTTCAACCACTTGCAGAACAGCTCATTAAGCAATATCCCCTGCCAATCGCTGGCTGTCATCGTCTCAGTTTTCCAGAGCAACGCTTTAGTATTGATTTATGGCTTGGTGATGCTCAGGATATTTTCCCCGTTATTCCCAAAACACAAGCGGTCAATGCATGGTTTCTTGATGGCTTCGCTCCGTCTTGTAACCCGGATATGTGGCAAGAGAATGTGCTGAATCACATTGTACGTTTGTCTGAGTTTGGAACCACCTTCGCATCCTTTAGCGTGGCAGGAGTACTGAAACGCGGGCTTAAACAACATGGTATCCAGATTAGCCGTCCGCGTGGTTTTGGTCATAAACGGGAAATGCTCAAAGCGATCTGGCAGGATACTGTAGCACCTGAAACAGGCTCAATGGCTTCAGAACAGAACGATGCAACCTCGCAACCTGAAACGAAAACAACGATAGAGAATACTGCACCACGCCAAATTGCGATTATTGGCGCTGGAATTGCAGGTTTAAGCTCAGCATGGGCATTTGCTCAGCGTGGGCATCAAGTCACCGTATACGAGCAAAATGAGCCCCTTTCAGGTGCATCTGGCAATCCGCTGGCACTGCTCAATCCCAAACTTTGCCCGATTGATCAGGCATCCGAACATCTGATGACCTTGAGTTGGCAACATGCGCTAAACTTTTATACACGCTTTAATGCATTTAGGCCAATTCAGGTCCAACAATTGGCGTTGAAAAATGCGGATGAATTACTGGCTTTAGCAACGCAGTATCCTGAAGGTGTCTTATCAGCACAATTAGAGCAGCAACAATTCCCGAAGACAAACTTGCCGAGTTTGACGCTACATCATGCAGGTGCAGTTTCTCCACACCAATTACGCGATGAAATTTTACAACATCCGAATATCACGATAAAAACAGCCAGAATTTCCCGCCTAAATTCGCTCGAAACACAAACTGAACTTTGGCAAGATCAACAACGAATTGCCACGGCAGATCATGTTATCGTCTGTTGCGCTAAACAAAGTGCTGAACTCTTTGAAAACTATCCCGTATTAAAGCCCATTCGGGGGCAAGTCAGCTGGGTCAAGAATAGCCAGCAGCCTTTGGCACTGGATCAAGCTTATAGTTATGGCGGCTATTGCATGCAACTGGATGCTTCACAGTTAATTCTCGGCGCATCTTTTTATCCCAATCGGAATGATGCAGACGTGCTAACTGAAGACCATGTGCATAACTACGAACTTATCCACAGTGTCTTTCCTGAATATGCACAACAGTTGCCTGCTGTAGAGAATTGGCAAGGTCGAGCCTCTGTCCGTGCGCAGAGTCTGGACTACTTTCCTTTGGTCGGCAAAGTCCACAACCATGAGCAAAACTATAGCTTTGCAGGTTTAGGGTCGAAAGGTTTCTTGTTTGCGCCACTGTGTAGTGAAATCTTGGCAGCATTGATCTTAGGTGAGCTTTGTCCAGTGCCACAGCAGTTACTGGATAAATTGAATCCGCAGCGCTTCCAGAAGAAAGTGAAAGCTAAAAAACCGTATTATTCAGGTTAAGTGTTTGGACTTTTGAATCCTTATTATTTTTGAATTAGCCAAAATACCCAAGTATTTTGGCTAATTCTTTGAGTGTTTTAAGCGCCTTGTTCCAAAGCTAAGCCTGCATCACGCGCTGCGCGTGTGCCACCCATCAATACAACATACTCACGAGAACTATCAATACCGTCTAAAAGCTCTGCTGCACGCGGTGCTTTACTACCGCCACCACACAGAATGTAAATCGGTTGATCCGCTGCCACTTGAGTCAAACTATCCGCAGTTAATTCAGCAATTGGACGATTCACCGCCCCTTTGACATGAGCCTCTGTATACGCTTTGGTATCTCGGACATCCCAGATGACTGCGCCTTCTGGGAACTCAAATGTTGTAATTTCTTGTTTACGGATCATTGTGCACTCCTTTGATGTAAACAACACTTGGCAAATGAAGAAAACCCCCTTAGCATCTCAAATATTCTTTCCCTTTGTAAAGGTCTAACTATGCCTTCTTTTGATATTGTTTCTGAATTAGAGTTATTTGAAGTCAATCATGCGGTACAAAACACGCAAAAAGAAATTGCTACACGTTTTGACTTCCGTGGGCAAGATGTTTCAATTGAGCTAAATGAAAAAAATAAAGAAATCAAAATCTCAACTGAAAGTGATTTCCAATGTGAACAAGTCTATACCATGCTGGAAAACCATTTCTATAAACGCAAAGTCGACGTTCAAGCCCTCGATCCACAAAAAGCAACTGCTTCAGGTAAAAATGTCGTGCAAGTGATCAAGCTCAAAGATGGACTTGACTCAGATACCGCAAAAAAAATTAATAAAGCCATTAAAGAAAGTGGCATCAAGGCGCAATCTTCTATCCAAGGAGACAAAATCCGTGTCACGGACAAAAAGCGCGATACTTTGCAACAAGTGATGAACTTTTTACGTGAACAACAATTTGGTCTGCCACTCCAATTTAATAACTTCAAAGATTAATTAATAGGTTCACCATGGCAAAAGATAACCGTCTTTATAAGCTGGTTAAAACCACCTCTAAATTTCCGAAAGGCATTCGTAGCACGCTCTGGAGCAAAGCTTTTGGTCGTGTTGTTCCCATGGTTGGAACTGCGAATATCCGTTATTTAGAAGTGGATAAAGACCACGTGACTGTTCGTATTGAAAACCAGCGCAATATGCAAAACCATATTAAAGGGGTTCATGCCGCTGCGATGGCATTACTTGCGGAAACTGCGACTGGTTTTTTAACAGGTTTACATGTTCCAGATGATCGTATCTTGTTGATCAAATCACTCCATGTAGACTATTTAAAAGTTGCCCAAGGTGGTTTAACTGCGACAGCAAGCTTATCAACTGATCAGCAAAAGTTTATTGCTGAGAATGAAAAAGGCGAGTTATTGATTCCTGTGAATGTTATTGATGATTCAGGCAATGAACCGATCCAGTGCCAAATGCTGTGGGCCTGGTTGCCGAAACGCAAAAAATAGTTCTGAATCAAACAATAAAGCCCAAATGATTTGGGCTTTATTTTTAGGTTTTGACTTAAATAAATTTTTCGATCACGCTCATCAACTGCTTGAGATATTCAGCGTCAATCTCATCAAACTGATTTAATTCATCACTATCAATATCTAGCACGCCAACACATTCACCATTTTTCATGATGGGTAACACAATTTCCGATTTAGAGTCAGAGCTACAGGCAATATGCCCAGGAAACTGATCCACATCAGGCACCACGATCACTTGCTGTTGTTGCCATGCTGAACCACAAACACCACGACCTTTGGCAATACGGGTACAGGCAATTGGACCCTGAAATGGGCCTAATACCAGCTCATTCCCTTTCACCAGATAGAAGCCAATCCAGAACCAACCGAATTGCTGTTTAAGTGCGGCACAGATATTGGCCAGATTGGCGATCACATCCGACTCATCCTCAACAATGGCCTGAATCTGTGGAAGGATACTTTGATATTGCTCAACTTTATGGCCATGTTGTAAAACCAGTTCTTCAGCCATCTGTATATTCTCGATTAAAAAAGTAGTGTTAAAACATCAATCTGTTCTGATAAATGTAGACCTTAAAAAGGCTTACTTAAGCTGACTGTGAGGCTAAAAAGGACTGTTTAATTTCATCTGTAATTAAACGTTTATTGCCATTTACATCCACCGCCACAAAAGTAAAGACCCCTTCTGTGATACGCACAGGTTCACGTGAATCGTCGTGGCTATTCCACACTTCAATTTGAACCTGTACCGAGCTGCTACCTACTTTCAGAATTTTGGTATAACAACTAATCACATTCCCCACCTTTACAGGAACAAGGAAAGTCATTTGATTAATGGCTATCGTGGCGCAACGACCTTTACTAAAACGTTCAACATGAATCGCTCCAGCTAAATCCATCTGAGAAACAATCCAACCTCCAAAAACATCACCGCTCCAGTTAGTATCGGCTGGCATGGCAATGTTTTGTAGAGATAAAATCCCCTCTGGATGCTTTGGGCGTTCGCTCATGTTAATTTCCTTGATGTTGCTGTAATTGCTGGTCTAACCACTGCTGTAATTCAGGCGCACGTAATGCACCGCTAATTCTCGCCACTTCTGTGGTTTTATTCATAAGAACCAAGGTTGGGATACTACGGACATTAAATGCTGCACTTAAACGAGGATTTGCTTCAGTATCAATTTTTGCAAAAACCACATAAGGATTTTGCTTTGCGACCTGAGCAAAATGTGGTGCCATCATTTTACATGGACCACACCATTCCGCCCATAGGTCAATCAGCACAGGTAAATCACTATTGCTAATGAAATTGCTAAAGTTTTGTTCATTTAACTCAATAGGTTCTAATGGCAATAAGGCTTTATGACATTGACCACAGTTAGGATGAACTGCCAATTTTTCTTCAGGTACACGGTTTTTTGCACCACATGATGCACAGACAATAATCATTTACATCACTCCGATATGTTGATGTAAAAATTCTAATTGGGTTGTGACTGCTTTTTCAAACCAAGAATCGTGATAAATATCGAAATGCTTCATTTCCCATTCATGATAGCTCACAAATGGCGCAATATTGGTGGCAGCTTCACGACTGGATGCAATTGGAATCAAGCTGTCATATTTCGCAGCAATAAATAAAACAGGGATATTAATCTTACGTACAAACTGGATCGGCCGATAACGCATTAAATTAAAAAATACGCGTGCAGGAACTTCACCACTCCAGTAATAATCAGGATTTACAATCGAATGATAACCGTAATAACTATCTGAAGTGGGTAAGAAACAAAGCTTATATTGATCGACTACTGGTAAGGTTTTAGGTGCCATTCCCATCTTGGAGCCCATATAGTCCTGACTAGAACATTTTAATGCTTCAGGATAACGTTGTAGCGGATACAACTTTGCCGTCTCCGCTCCATCCACATACGGCACTTGCACCATCACTGCCTGAATATTTTTAAGATCGGTTGCCAAACTAAGGGCATAACCACCACTGAGTGAAGTGCCCCATAAAATAATTCGGCGGCTATCAATCGACTTACAGTTTGAGGCATATTGAACAATGCTTTTCCAGTCATCCAATTGTGCACTCAAAGACACTAGCTCTCGTGGTTTTCCTGTACTTCCGCCCCAATAACGATAGTCGAATAAAATCACGGCATAGCCTGCATGGGCAAACCGCTGCGCATACTGAACCAGTTTAAACTGACGCAATCCAGCAAAACCATGTGCCATGACAATCACAGCAGGCTTGATATTGGTTTTGGGAAGATAGAAATCAGCAGCGATCGTTTCATCACCACTAGGAACATACAACGGTTCAACTGTATAAGTATGCATGCGCGCTCCATTGCGTATCTTATTCGTTATCATCGTTTATTTAATATAGACATTTAAACCCAAGATCGAGCTTAATGCTATGATAGAGCATAAAATGTTTTGTTTGTTTTTGGAGTGACAAGATGTCAGAAAATATAGGTTTTGCAGGTCAAATCGGCCCAGAGCATGTAGGCCAAGTTGTCGAAAAAGGTTTTAAGTCGATTATTAATAATCGTCCAGATATGGAAGGTGGACCTGATCAACCGACCAGCGCACAAATCGAAGAATCTGCACGCAGCGCAGGTTTAGATTACGTTTATCAGCCTGTCGTGGCGGGTCAGATTACTGAACTTGATGTCCGTACTTTTGCAAATCATTATAACGAATTGCCAAAACCTATTTTAATGTTCTGCCGTACAGGTAACCGTTCGAATAATTTATATCAGTTAGCAAAACAAATGGACTTGCTGGACGATTAAATTCATTACATTTAATTACCTGATCAAAATAGTTAAATGCTGTTATTTATAAGAAGATGGTTCTTTTTCATCAGATGAAGAACCATGCCAAAACTAGCTATTATCCTATTATGTGTTTTCGCCATCTCGGCTTGTAGCTCAATGCAAGTTCGTCCGACTGCCTCAGTCAGTGTAGGGACAGGGCTATAAAAAACAGCACCGAAGTGCTGTTTTTTATAGGAAACATTTTCGTTTATTTATAAGTAGCAAAAACTGTTGAAACTTTACCATCAGGAGCCGCTACTGAGATTTTAAAGGTATCTCCTTTAGCACATTCTTTCAAACGATAGCCATAAAAAGCTTGTGTACTATTTTTAAAACTTGTCGGTGTTAAAAGATTAAATACATTGGCTACAGGTGAGCTACCTTGTACTAATTCAGCGGTACAAGATAAATTATTATCTTTGGTATTATCTTCTGGTGTAACACTTATCGTAGAACCTGTAGGCATAGGAACACCTTGCATACTATTTCCATATAAACTGAAAGATAATAGATCACCACTTGCATTAATATTGGTAAATGTTGCTGTATTTTCTGAAAATGCAAATATTAATTGCTGACGTAGAATGGCATCTAAATTATCGTCACAAGTATCAGCAATATTCGGCTGACTGATGGTTGAAGATGCACATACAGTCTTGTTGCCTACAATTTTTCGATTGTAAAGAAACTCTCCAATACCATAGTCATTATCGTATTGATTATTTTCATTATCATCGCGGAAGAAGCTACCAATATTGCTAAGAAGCTTATCTACACCTTTCGTGTAAAGATTATCACCATCTAAATCAGTAAAGCTCTTATCCCCTTCAACATACGCCAGAACAGTAACACGATTATCTAAAGGTCGTGGGTCTTGAACAGATAAAGTAACTGCACAACGACCAGCGTTAGTCGAACAGTTAGGCGTCACTACACCGCCTTCGCTAATAAAACTCACAACGGTTCCATTAGGTACAGGATTACCCGTACGGTCTCTTAACATGACATTAATCGTTGCGCTATCACCATCAACCCTATTTTGTAAGGCATTTTTACTTACAGATAAACTGAAGCCATCTTGAGTTGCGCGTCCAGTGGATACAGAAACATTTTTAGACAACGCTGAAACAGCACTGTTAGAAACTAAGGTTGCTTTGATTTCAACAGGCCCCGGTTTGTCTCCTGGATATAAAGTTACGATAACCTTACCATTTGGGTCACTTTTCACAGTTTTAGGATTTTGATTACCTAAGGAGATAAAACTTAAATCTTCTGGAGCACGAACCAATTCAATATTTACATCTTTATTTGCAGCAGGCGTACCATTCGCATATAAAGTAAATTCAATTTGGCCTGATGCAGCAGTACCGCTACTTCTGATACCCAAAGTCACTGGACTTGATGTTGTATATTTTAAAGAATTGGCTTCAATGGCAGCGATATTCACAGTAACTTTGGATTCAGGAATATTTGAACCAGATGCAAGAATCGTTTGCTCACCTTCACACAACTTCCCATCAGCCCCAATTGCTTTATAAGATGTTGTTACATCCCCTTGATTCGAAGACACAACACTTGCTGGTTCAAAGGTACCGCAAGTAGCATTGAAGCTGACAGTAACGTTGTTTTGGTTTACCTTGGTACTTGAATCTTGTGTCTTTAAAGTAATATTGGTTGATGCACCGGACTCTAATTGAGTTGTGGCAGCAGTCATCCCAACTAAAACAATATTTGCAGCTTGGAGTACAAAACTATAAGGACTGGTTGTTGCAGATGTACCATTATAATTCGCCGTCGCAGAAATTTGATACGCACCTGTGGCATTTAAATCTTGTGGTTTTACAGAGATACTAGCTTCACCTTCTGCATTCGTCAGGACAGCACCATTGGTCGTACCCAAAGTCACGCCTTCCCCACCAAACGTAACGATCGCGCCACTAATTCCCTTTCCTGAGGAATCAGTCACTTTGACTTTAGCGGTGACACCTGCTGCAGTAATTGAATTTGTAGCCGTATTATTGGCATCATATAACGTAATATTTGTAATATTTACTGCTGTAACTGGTGTTTGGCCATTTCCACCTGAAGAGTTATTATCATTTGAACCATAATAACCACCTCCGCCTCCACCACAACTTGCTAACAAAACAGAGACAGCAATCGCCGACAACTTTAAAGTAAGTTGTTTTTTATTCATGATCATTCCTTTTTATCCCCGATCAAATCCCCAAATGGAATTAGACTTTTCATTATAAAAATATGCCTAATGTAACCATAATACGGTTTTTATGTAAATATAGTTTATCTTCAAGTAAAGATTATTAAAGTGAAACGAATCAAACTATTCTTAGAAATCGAGATTTTTGTTGAAACTTTTAACAAATAAAATAACGAGAAAAATTTAATCGTTAGATGAAAAGTAATTTTAAATTTATAGAGAATGATATCTAGAAAATTTCCACAACATAATAAATATATAATAAAAAACACCCCCTCT